>JAUXGF010000371.1 GCA_030622395.1 Calditrichaceae bacterium | reverse complement strand
CGTTTTACATTCAGGATTTATAATAAAGTCCCATAATACAAAGAAAAATTAACTGCGAAACTTGAGTCATGAATAATATAATCTTTTGCCAAAAGCACCAATACTTTATTGGCTGTCCAAGCGGCGTTACAGGAACCATCCTCCTGAAAATGACCTAATATGACTTTTTTATTATCGACGATTAAAGCAATGCGCCGTCCGCCGCGCTCGATTCTAATGCGATGTTCTCCGCCGTGTTGATATTCATTGCCTAATCCTAATAATTTTTCACCGAAATGGACAATTGTAATTTTTACGCCGCGCTGTTGAGCCTCGCTAAGCGCTTTGGAAATTTCATCCACATCTTCATCCCAAACTGATAAAAACAAATGATCGGCTGCGCTGTCGATAAATTCTATTACTTTACGAATAATCGCCGCTCTTTCTGAAAGATGCCAGATAAAATTATTTGAAAAATCTTCCTGAGAATATACGTTTTCTAATTTATCGTCTAATTGGTTAAGCGTTTGTAAATAGTCGTCTTTAATACGCGATAGTATTACATCCGGAGGCAGCGGCGCGTATTTAACAGGATCCGAATCAATTGCCAGAACGACTTCTTTGGAAGTTAATTTATTAAGAATCTGATAAATTTTAGATGCCGGGACGCCGGAAATTTTAGCTAATTCATAACCGGTTACATTAGATTGCTGCAACAAAGCCAAATACACCTGCGACTCGTACTGTGTAAAACCGATATTCTGCATTAAAGAAATTATTTTTTTCATATTACTTTAATTTTAATAATTCAATCGCTCATTCATAAAAACAAAAGCCACTCACACAGTGATACCTTGGGCATAAATCACAAAGACGCTAAGATTATAAAATAATTCTTTTTATTCCTTTGTGTCTTAGTGTCTTAGTGGCTGAAGTATTACCCTGAAATTTATCTATTTTAATTATATTCTCTACCCGAGTAGTCAATAATTTATAAAGACAAAATTAAACTGACAAGATTTATTTTCAAATTATTTAAATTCGGACGCTGATTTTTGATATGCATTGCCGTTTCGCTTATCTCTGTAAAGAGTTTTATATCCACTAAAAGTGGAAAGAGAATAACCGGCTTGGGTTAATAATATGTTGAACCGCAAATGTGTTTCTATAGAATAAATTTCTCATTTAAGTATTTAATTTGCTTTGAAATAAATTACCTTAGTTAAAAATTCTGATTGACATCGAAGATCTTAATGCCTATTTTCTAGACAGACTAGATGTTAAAAATAGCGAGGTTGAAATATGTTAAATAATTTATGGCAATTACAAGATGCTAAAAACAAGTTTAGTAGTTTAGTAGACAAAGCAAAAAGATCCGGACCACAAATTGTAACTAAACACGGCGAAGAAGCTGTCGTTGTATTATCCATCGCGGAGTATAAAAAACTTGTAAAACCTAAAATGAATATTATAAAATTTTTTCAAAAATCTCCGTTGTCATACTTTGATATTGATTTTGAGAGAGAAAAAGAGCTTCCGCGTGAGATTACATTATGAATTACCTTTTGGATACTTGTGTGATTTCTGAACTAATAAAAAAAAATCCTGATACAAATGTTCTTAGATGGATATCTGAAGTTGAAGAAAGATCATTATATTTAAGTGTTTTGACTTTTGGTGAGATTCATAAAGGCATAG
This sequence comes from Calditrichaceae bacterium, assembly GCA_030622395.1. Classification (GTDB taxonomy): domain Bacteria; phylum Calditrichota; class Calditrichia; order Calditrichales; family Calditrichaceae; genus JAUXGF01. Next base: position 2,074 of record JAUXGF010000371.1, on the reverse strand, counting down.
AAAAACTTCCCCAGAGTAAAAAGAAAGAACAACTACACAAATGGGTTAATTCGGATCTTCGAGAAAGATTTAAGAATAGAATTATTAATTTAGATTTGGTTGTGGCTACAAAATGGGGTAAAATTCAAGGCAAGGCAGAGCTTGCCGGAAAGCCAATGTCTTTAATTGACGGTTTAATTTCAGCAACAGGAATTGCTTATGACCTCATTGTCGTTACAAGAAATACAAAAGATATGGAGCAAAGTAGTGTATCGCTCTTAAATCCTTGGCTATAATTTGTAAATTTCTATCTCTTTTGCGGTCTAACATAATAAGGCATGGATTGCTGCAACATTTACCATAAATCTATCTATTTCTAAAAGCACACAACAACTACATCTTTAGATAGATAAATGGCGGCAAAAAGACTAATAACAATTGCGAAATTGTGAAAAAAATGGTAGTACCTCAGATTAAAGGTAAGTACCTAAACTCGTTGCAAAGATTAACGAAGAGCGTAACAGCCTGCCCCCTGATTAATCGGGACGGCGCCTTAGGCGGGCAGGCGGGTCTCGTCTACTGGATAATTGATAATTTGGATACCGTTTCTGAACATGAAGATGTGGTTGACGCTGCTTGGCGAAAGGAAGTTCGAGCAAGAGTCGAGGCTATTAAATCTGGCAAAGTACAAATGATAGCGGCAGAGAAAATGTGGAAAGATATCTTAGGCAATTATGTTAAGACAAGCTGAATATCATCGTCTGAAACATTTCGCCCTTACACACCTGCCAGAATAATTTCCCCCGTGTGTATCATAGACCGTGCCATAGGCAGGCAGGCCGCTACGCTTAATCTGATACAAGATAAATTCCAAGTTCCTACTTCTTACTTCCTACTTCTCGCGCAGCGCCCCCCTCGGGGCTACTTCCAAATTCCCAATTCCAAATTCCTAATTTAAATCGCTATTTAAGAAAAATCATAGCTCTGGTTTTACTTTCTTTCCCAAGCTTTAAACGATAATAATAGATTCCGGTATTTACCGTTTGATCATTTTTATCTGTGCCGTTCCAGACAACCGAATTAGCGCCTATAGGAAATATATCATTAACCAGATTTTTAACTAATTTACCTTGTATATCAAAAATATCAATCTTAGTTAATGATTGGAAAGGCAGCGTGAATGGAATCTTAGTGCCATGATTAAACGGATTGGGATAATTCTGATCTAAATTAAAAGTCTTTAATTTTACAGGGTCGGGCTCCGTTTGACCGTTAGTCTGTGAAATAAATTCAATCTGATTAATATTAAAACCGCCTTCAATAAAGTTTAATTTTAAAGTGTTTCCGCCCGCCGGAATCTGCACATTACTCACGCTTAATGTATCCCAGTTATACCAGCCGCCGGTATTTGGAATGTTTAAATTAGATATTAATATTTGATCGTTTAAAAGTAATTGTAACCTTCCTCTGCCTCCCAAACTTGCTATGCGGAAGACTACATTATAAGTATCGTCCTCAGCAGACTGGATAGTGTAAGAAATCCATTCGCCTGATTCAACCCATCCCACGCTGTATGCTTGACCGCCGCTGTCGTTACTTAGTTCGATATCAACTCCGTCATTCCTGTATTTCCCCCCGGTGTTCCAGGGTTGATCTTCATCCCAGCGCACTTTTTGGTAATTGTTATCATAATAGGTTAAGTTCACATTGCCAATATCATAATCCACGCAGGGAAGGACAGCGGGAATATTATGCTCGCAGTATGGCTGCGAAACAACGCTGAATTGATCGTCAAAGAGCGCGCCGACTACATCCGGCAGAAAATTACATTTTTCAATAGCCAGATTTTCCGCCATCTCAAACAGGGCGTTCTTGGCATATATTTCCGACGGCTTGGGCGCAGTTCCGTTCCAGTAATCCAGCACCGTCTGATAATCCTCATTTATAACCGCAGAAAGCGGACTTGTTATTGTTTCCAATTTCTTATGCGTCCACCAGCACCAGCTAACATTATTCTCTTCCAGCATCGTGATTGTTTCATGAAACCACGGATTGGAATTTTCACCGGATTCACCCATCCACAGCGGTACGCTAT
>JAUXGF010000166.1 GCA_030622395.1 Calditrichaceae bacterium | reverse complement strand
CATAGATGCAAATATACAACATTATAACCCATTAATCAAGTTAAGTTAGTGCCATTACTCTTGGGGGGGGTTAGGGGTGGGTTTTAATATTTCATCTCTTCATTGAGGTTTTACCAACATAATTAAAATTTATTTGAATGATTTTGAAATACTTGTTAAGTTAAACCATTACATTATTTTAAATCTCAAACCTAAAAAATGAGCCTAATTGAAATGAATAAAAGCGCCGAAGGAATTGAGCGGCTTCTTAATATTATGAAAAGACTTCGTTCCGAATGTCCCTGGGACGCCAAACAAACACATCAATCGCTAAAACAATATTTACTGGAAGAAACTTATGAAACCTTAGAAGCTGTCGATTCTGAGGACTGGGATTCGCTGGCTTCGGAACTTGGTGATTTGCTGCTTCAAATCGTTTTTCACAGTGAAATCGCTTCTGAATCGGGGCGCTTTGATTTCAGTGAAGTTATTTCCTGTATTTCCGAAAAATTAATTAAACGCCATCCCCATGTTTTCGGTAATAAAAAAGTGCATAATGCCCGCGAAGTTCAGGACAATTGGGAACATTCAAAAGTTATTGATGAGAAACGCCAATCTATTTTAAGCGGAATCCCAAAAGCGGCGCCTTCTTTATTGCAGGCTCAAAGACTGCAAGATAAAGCGGCGGCTGTCGGCTTTGAATGGGATTCAATCCAACCTGTGCTTGAAAAATTTGAGGAAGAGTGGAACGAATTCAAAAACGCCCTGGATAGCGGCGATCAAAATGCAACGGAAAAAGAATTTGGCGACATCCTGTTTAGTATAGTAAATTTAAGCCGCTATTTTAATATTTGCGCCGAAGACGCCCTACGGTTGACAAATAAAAAATTTGTCCGGCGGTTTCAATATATTGAACGGCAATATAATTATGATCCTAAAGCTATGAAAAACGAATCTCTTGAACAACTGGATAAGCATTGGATTGACGCGAAAAAGTTAGAGTAGATAATGAATCTTTCACAGCAATATCTTACCCATGTAAAAAATGCCGATGATATTGACCGGTTAGCCCGGTTATCCGGTCAATTTTTAGAGGAACAACTGTCTGTAACCGATTTTGTTATTATTAAACATCTTATACATCCGCATCCCTATCATATTATCTTTTCCAAATATGACTCGTTTCAAATCGATCAATGGCAAGATGACTTTTTAAAATTCAGCGGCTCAATCAAACCTTATACGGATATCTGCTTTAATAAAAATTATTACTATTTTTTTGACGCCCTCTATTCTAAGCAAGATTCCATCTTTTTATTGTGTAAAGATAAACTCCATGATGAAGCGCTGCAGTTGCTTAAATTATGGGATCAATTAAATACCTTAATCATTTATACCCGGCGGCAGGCGGAAAATGAAGTAATGAAAGCCCAGGCAAATTTACTGTCCCAACTGATGCATGATCTCGGGGCAATTATTAGTCTTTCTGAAAAGATTGAAAAAAATGAAGAATTACAAAAAAGGACAGCCTACCAGCGCCAGGTAAGTAAGAATCTGCTTTTTTTTATCCGCGATATTGAATTGCTTAAATCTACAGTTTCAATCAGGCAGCTTATATCCGCATCATTATCGTTAATCAATTTGGATAATAAAATATCATTAATGATTCCCGATAAAATGACCGATATTACAGTAGACGTCGAATTGTTTTCAAAAGCCTTTATCGAGATTGTACAAAATGCAATCAAGGCTGTTCAAAATGATTTATCAAAAATTGAAATTAATGTCGATACGATAAAATCTAAAACGCCGCTTTTTAGCGGTGATTGGATAAAATTTGAGGTTGTCGATAAGGGAAAAGGAATTTTAGATGATTTTTTACAGTTAGCAGTCGAACCTTTTTTTACAACATCAAAACCTGAGCGCTCTTCCGGTTTTGGACTTTCTATCGCAAAAAAGATCGTCGAAGCGCATCAGGGGTATTTGGAAATTCAATCAAAACAGGGAAGCGGTACGCAAGTTATAATTTATTTACCAAACATAGAATGATTTTATGCAGCAAGAAAAACAAAAAATTTTAATCATTGAAGATAATCTGGTCTGGCAGCAAAGTTTTAAGAAATGGTTAGGGTCTGATTATATTTATGAAATTGCCTCTGAAGTGGATAAAGCGCAGCAGCTTTTTACACGTTTTCTGCCTGATATTGTTTTGCTTGATTTAGGTTTGCCTCAGATAAAGCAAGGCTTAGACACATTGGATTTTCTCATCAGTAAAGGCACAGACGTTAAAATTATAGTGATCACTTCGTCACAGGATCATCAAACGGCATTGGAGGCTCAAAAACGAGGTGCCTCTTCCTATTTCTTTAAAAGCGAAAATATTCAGGATGAGCTGCCGCTGTCCGTTAAACGCGCTTTGCGTATGCAGGCTTTAGAAAGAGAAAATATAAACCTGCGTAAGAAATTAACCGAATCTTTGCATTTTGACGGAATCGTTGCCGTAAGCAAGCAAATGCAAAATATTTTACGTTTAATTGAACAGATTAAGAATACAAACGAACCTGTTTTAATTACAGGAGAATCCGGCGTAGGTAAAGAAGTTATCGCTAAACATATTCATAAAAGAAGTAAGTTTTCTAATTGTAATTTTATTGCTATAAACTCAGCCGCCCTGCCGGAAAATTTATTAGAAAACGAATTGTTTGGTCACGAAAAAGGCGCATACACCGGCGCTCATGAATTAAAAAAAGGACAATTTGAGTTAGTTGACGGCGGCACATTGTTTTTAGATGAAATAGGTGAATTATCTCCTTCTATTCAAGCTAAGTTGCTGCGTGTTTTACAGGAGAAAAGATTTTACCGGCTTGGAGGCAATAAAGAACTTACCGCTGATTTCCGGTTAATCGCCGCTACTAACCGCGATTTAAATGAAGAAGTAAAAAAACGGAACTTCCGGGAAGATTTATACTACCGCTTAAATGTTATCCCTATACATATCCCTCCTTTAAATGAACGACCGGATGATATCCCTGCTTTTATCAGCCAATTTACCAGTCGTTACTGCAAGGGAAATAATCTGCCGGCGCCGAGGTTTGATCCAACCCTGGTAGCATACCTTTCCAGGCTGCAATGGAAAGGCAATATTCGTCAATTGGAAAACACGTTAATACGCATGCTGGTTTTAAACCAAAAAGCGCTGACCATAAAAGATATTCCCGAAGATATTCAAGAGCAGGAGAATCCTATTTTACAAAGCGCTCTTTCCAGCCGGCTTACATTAGAAGAATTGACACGTATGTATGTAAATCTTGTTTATGATCATATTGGTAAAAATAAAAAAACCGCTTGTGAATTTTTAGATATAAATTACCGTACTTTAATGGCGCGGTTAAAGAATAAGTGATTGCATAAAATACAACTTTCCAAAATTTGGATTGTAAAAAGTGCAACAAAATCCAGCTAAACGCCGTACATCCATTTGATTTTATTTAAGTTAAACCTTTCTATCAATAACTCTTATATTATTAATATGTTACGCAAAGGCACAGTATTTGCCTATATATAAAAACAAAGGGATGGGGAATAATTTATGAATTCAAAAAATATACTTGATGGGAATCTGAAGATTTGTTCCATAGATGACGAACAGGGAAGAAGATATTACAGTATTGAAATTGCATTTTCAGAAAACGACGCGCTAACCGTTTATCGTAATAGTATTGAGGAGTTGTTGGAAGAACTGCCCAATATCATTGGTTCCGCTATACAGGCAAGAATTATAACCGACGATATGGTTATTACTTAAATAAGAGGAATAGAAACAATGAAAATTTTTATATGTGAGCAGGACCCGTATCGTGCAAAGTTAATTCAAGATATACTGGGTATATATAACTACAAAATTATTACCGTTAAAAAACATACTGATCTTTTTAAAAAGGCTTACAGTCAAAAACCCGCTGTTATTGTAATGAATGAAGTTTTTGCCAAGCAGTCCGGATTGGATATTCTTACCCAATTACGCTCTGACCCGTTAACGTCACATATCCCAATAATTTATATCAGCAATGAAAAGCCTCTTAATGAACAATTACGAAAACACGATTTTGACGAGTTAACTGAAATCGTTCAAGAGCCGATTAAAATTAAAAATTTGCGACATTATATTGATCGTTGGACAACTTTTAGAAGTTTATATATAAGGAATTAGAATATGGAATGTACATATTTGATAATACAGGTAATTTTAGCCGCTTTGTGGTTTGTATTTAAAGGAATCAATATCAAGGATGATGTTTTTTCTTAAAAATCTGTAGCCGGCATTTTTGTTTCTTAGGGCTTTAATGTTTTAATCAGTCCCTTAGTCCCCCAAAAAGGTAAAATCAAGCCCCGTTATTACCTGCTGATTGAGATATTAAAAGCCCTTTTTATATTTATTACACTTCATAATGCACCCCCTAATTCATCAATTCTTAGATGAGATATCTCAATATTGATTAAATCATTTTTACTCAACTGTACATAATTTTTTATGAAAATATTGAATGAGTAAAAAGAAAATCTCACTAATAGGTTGGCTGGATTCGTTTTTAAGCATTTTACACATCCCCAATTGGGGTTTATGTAAAAAATTTGAAGTTTTGAATAGGATCTATAAATATAAAATAATTAATTTTAAAAATACAAGTCTTAAATTACAAACACTAATTGTTATACGATATTCTAATTTTAGGGTTTGTTTAAAATGATAAAAACTTTAATAGTTATTTCGTATCTTTACTGACCGGAATGTATCCCAAGCGCCACTCTACCATACAAACCAAATCCCCCACTTAAATAAAATCAATTACTTAAGCAGGGCTTTAGTGGGCGATATAGGATTCGAACCTATGACCCCCTGCTTGTAAGGCAGGTGCTCTAAACCAGCTGAGCTAATCGCCCGAAATGTTAAAAAAGTAAATTATTTTTTTGTGTTTTTATCTTTAATAAAAATCGCAACTGGAATAATTATTAAATAAGCGATTACCAAAATTATCGGCGCCAGCGTCTTTGATAAAAATCCATTAACAGGCGGCTGAGCCATTAGTATAAATCCTATAACTATGCTGATTAAGCCTATTAAAAACAAGGAAATATTTCTTTGTCCGACAACAAGTCCCTGAATTTTCTTTTGGTTACTTATGCTTTTTGCCATTATTCCTCAAAAATATGATCGTTAAAAAATTGATGTTAAATATACATTCTAATCCTTAAATAATCAAGAAAATTTCATAGCTACAAGTAACGCCTCAGTGGTTTGTGTTATTCCCAATATATAAAAGACACATCCTGCTGCTTATCCCTGCAACTGAATAGTAATTTCCTGTATAAGTAAAATTATTTTAAACGTCAATAAATTTCCCTTCGCTTTTGTTCCTCAAGCTGTTTTTCGACGTCTGTAATACGAGTCTCGAAAATTTGTAATAATTTATGTAACATGCGAACGTCTCTTTTCTCCGGCATTGATCTTCCTAAAAGTCTTTTTACGCGGATAATAAAATTGTCATAGCCGTCGCGGGGAACGAAATTAACTAATTTTAATGATTTAATAAGATGTTCGTAAAACTTTTCAAACTCATATTGCGAGGCTAAGTTATATTGATAACCGCTTTCAACCTTATTTAAATTCATAAATAAAGTATGGGCGAAAATCATCACCGCCTGTGATAGATTGAGAGCCGGATTTTGTGTCGCTGTGGCAATAGTTGAATGCAGATGGCACTTTGTTAATTCTTCATTGGTCAAACCTGTGCGCTCTCTGCCGAAGATTATAGAAACAGGATGTTCAACTGCGACAGCAAGTATTTTCCGACATATCTCCTGCGGCGAAAAGAATGGAAATTTATAATGCCTTTCGCGCATAGTCGTGCCGACAGTTAGACGCATATTTCCAATTGCTTCATCAAACGAAGTTGTTATTTTGGCATTTTTTATAATATCCATAGAGCGGTGAGCCATCATTCTCAAATCACAATGGTTAATTTCGCATGGATTTATCAGGATTAGCTTGTTGAATCCGGTGGTTTTCAAAGCCCGCGCCACAGCGCCTATATTGCCCGGAGATTCAGGTTCAACTAACACAAAACTAAGATTCTTGCGAATTTTAAGAAAGGTCTCTGTTAATTCAATTTTTTTCGGCATAATAAACTAATCCTAAATTAATGGGTAATATTCAGCCTAAATATACAAATAGTTGCCTTGAAAAATCTTAAGGCATAAAAAAATATAGTAAACATATTGATTTATAAAAGCAATACTTGTTGGAGCGTAAATCCCTGCCTGCGGCGGGCAGGCCGCTTTTGCGGGGATGCAAGCAAGGGTGGGTTTGCGCTATTCCAAATATTCACCTAAAAAATCCCAACTGACTAAGGCGTTACCATACCCCCCTGAATTCAGTTAAATATTTACCAACTTTAACTAAAATTACTTATATTCTTTCTTAAGTATAATTAGTGCCTGAACGAAAAAGCGCTGTTTTGTCATTTTCCCACAGGGACGCCTGT
>JAUXGF010000294.1 GCA_030622395.1 Calditrichaceae bacterium | reverse complement strand
GCCATTAAATAGATTGAATGAAGAAATTAATAATTTGAAAGATAAAATTGATCAATTTCGTTCTTTTTATAAAGATAATTACGATGAACTTTTGAAAGAATCAATTTCAAGAATGGTCTGCGGCAAATTCGGTGTATCAGAAGGGGTTATTTTAAGACGTATTAGAAATGAAGATTGTAGAAAAGTTTTTGATTTTTTCTGCAAAAATCTCTTAATTCTGCAGGGATGGTAAACGTGCCCAAAAAATAGTTTAAGGGCAGTAAAAGCTTTTTTTGTTTTTCCACCCATTTGTCAGCTTTATCATTCTGGCAAATAGGACAATGCCTGTTCTGGCATGAATGATAGCTATAATGATATTCGTCGCATTCTTTGCAATAAAAGATCTGCCCGCCCAGGCCTTTACTGCGACAGTTGATTATTGCCTCAATAGCTTTCCTGTGTGAACGCGGCATATTACGGGCAAATTTTTGCAGATACTCAGATCCGTATTTTATGAAGATTTCCTGAATCTTTTTCATGATTTAACCTATTACATTGTCCATGATGTTGTTAATTTTGACGCAGACATTTTCTTTGATGATCGGCGTCAAGTGTGTGTAAATCATGGTAGATTCTATAGATTTATGTCCGTCCCGATTTACAGGCTGTATTAAATTTAAAATGAAATAATAGTTGCTCTTTTATTACAGCCTGTTTATCGGGATGAATTACGCGAATATCTACTTCGTCTTCGAGCAAATGTGTGGCATACGAATGTCTTAGTGTGTGCACGTGAGCGTCTTTGTTAATTTTCACTTCGCGCAAGGATTTTTTAAAAACAGTCTGTATGCTGGAATCGGGCAAGGGTCTGATAGAATACGATTCAAAAACTCCGCCTCTTCCCGGAGCCGGAAATATTAAAGACGGATTTTTATGCGTGGCATAATGCTTTCTAAGTAATTTAAGCGCGGCTTCAGGTAAGGGTACATATCGGTCATTTTTACCTTTACCTTCTTTGATATGAATAAGCATTTTATTAGAATCAATATCTTTGACATTAAGATATGTCGCTTCATGTAATCGTAAACCGCATGAATAAATGGTCGTAAGGCATGCGCGGTGACGCAGGATGCGAATATTAGAGAGTATTTTTTTAACTTCTTCTCTGGAAAGAACAACAGGCAATTTCTTTCCCCTTCGATTTCTAACAATACCAAATACCTTAAAATCCATATTCAGGGTTTTTTTGTAAAGAAATTTGATGCCGCAAATCGCCTGGGTAGCAGCGGATGCAGAATATTTTTTTGTGTTTTTTAAGAATAAGAAGTATCTTTTAATATCATCTTCAGTGATTTGATTTGGCGGTTTGTTAAAATATTCGAGAAATTTTTTAGCGCCGTAAAGATATGCTTCTACTGTTCTTGGGCTATAATCCGCCAATTGCAGATCGTTGGAAAGTGTTTTAAGCAGGTCATTCATAATGGATATCCTTTTTGTGTTATTTTTTTGGTATAAATAAAATAAACAAAAGGATATCTGTTTTTCAATGAGCTAGCTAACTTCGGAAAGGGCTGAAAATCATTATATTAAAAGCTGCCCTGCACCCGGTCTTGCGGAGCTTAGTTCAACATTGTGCTGCAACCGACTAAAAACGCGTTCGCGTTCTTGAGTCGGATTGCCAGTCTCTGGCAGCGTTTTTAGCGGTTGAGCACTGTCCGTTATACCCCTATTCATAAAATTAAGGATTCAGAAATGTCCGATGAAAATGATTTGGTTTTAGTTTTTGAAGGGCTAGCAGGCGAAGCAAATTATATTGAGACTATTTTAAAAGATTCTGAGGTTTTTACTTTTGTGAAAAATGAGATGATGGGGCAAATGTTCCCACATTATGCAACTCATGGTGGAATTAATCCCATAAAAATCTTAGTCAAAAAGGGGGATTTCGAGAAAGCGAATGAAATCATCCAAAATTATATTGGAAAGTAAATTTAAATTTCATTTTCATTTTTTTGTAAGAAATCTTCTGTAGCCTGTCTTAAAAATGTTGACCTTTTCAGACCGCGTTTTTTTCTAAATTTATCTACTTTGCTTAATAGTCCAGCAGGAAAAATCACATTAAATCTTTTCAATTCTTCATACGATTCTAAAGTCTTTTCATCAACAGCGATTGGTATTACGCTGTCGTTTGGATAAATACTTTTCAAATCATCATATGATGTTGGGATTTTAATAAATTTTGGTTCGGCATTAGCAAGCCAACCAGCTAATACATCAGTTGCATTATCTAATGCTTCTTCCCAATCTTTGCCAAAAGTTACACAACCTTTTAAATCTGGAAATTCTACTTCGATAGCATCTTCTGATTTCCTAAATATAGCATGATAATATTTCATTTTTTATCCTCCAACTCGGCAGTTTTTAATATGTTTTTCGCTGTTCCAATTGGAATATCACCTTTATGTCTGGGCACTGGAATTGGTGGGAAACCTTCTTTAATCCAGATGTCGTGTTTTCCACCAGATCGCTTTTTAAACCCAGCCTGTTTTAATAATTTTTCTATTTCTCTTTTTGTCATTATAATCTCACAAAAGTTATTTACATATTAGTGTGTAATTTGTTGAAAATCAAGTCAACTTTCATTATTTGATAAAAGGGTTTCGATTTTTTATTGTTTATAACAAAATATCTTAATAACGCTGGGGTATAACTAGTTATGGATTCAATGCCAATGGAGCATAAAGATGCAGCATAATGGCATGTTTCGTGAGGCGCCGTGCCCGCCGGCAGGCAGGAAGCTTGGCTTTGAATCTTTTGTTGGACTGAGCCCGGTTTTGATGATTTAAAGCAAGTATACTGGAATAGAAGTGGTTTGTTGTTTAACCACTTCGTTCTGACAGTTATACCGACACATGTTTTTTAAACCAATTACTGATCGGTAGACTTTGCAAATCCAACCGGTTTATTTTCTTTTGTTAAAGCGGTTTTCATGTAGACATTAAAGAATTATATTGAGTTTTTAGGTTTGACAATGCAATCATCGTGTCAAGATAAATCCAGATCGTTGGGAATCCTGACAAGGTCGTGATGAAATTTCCAGACTGTTCTGGATGGATTCCCATGAGTGATCCCGCTAACATAAAGCTTAGCCAACTATTTATCATCCCACGCCCAGCTTCTTCATCCGGTAAATCAACACATGTCTGGGAATGTCCAAAAATTTGGCGGCTTTTGTTTGATTGCCGCCGGCTTTGTCAAGAGCGTTAGTGATTGCCTTGCGCTCTATTTCGTCCAGCGTTAAGTTGGCTTCGTCGGCGGGAATGGTTGAGTGAGGTTTTTTAGGAGCGATATGCTTAACATTGGGCGGGAGTAAAGCGGGCGTAATTACAGGCTCGGTAGAAACAACAATTGCCCGTTCAATGCAATTTTCCAATTCCCGCACATTCCCCGGCCAATAATATTCGTGTAATATTTTCATTGCTTCATCGGTAATCGTATACTGTTTTTCTTTGCCGTATTTTTTAATAAAATGATCAACAAGGAAAGGAATATCGTCTTTCCTGTCTCGTAAAGGCGGGATGATAATGGTAACTACATTAAGCCGGTAATATAAATCTTCACGAAATTTACCATCCTTTACAAGCTGTTCTAAATTCTTATTAGTAGCCGCAACTACCCGTACATCAATATTAATGGGTATGGAATCACCGATACGTTCAATTTCTTTTTCCTGCAGGACGCGCAGCAGTCTTGCTTGCAGGTCCTCTTTCAAATCGCCGATTTCATCTAAAAATATTGTGCCCTGATCAGCCATTTGAAATTTACCTATCCGATCTTTGCTGGCGCCGGTAAATGCGCCTTTAACATGTCCGAACAGCTCGCTTTCAATTAAATTTTCAGGAACAGAGGGACAATTAACAGTGATAAGCGACCGCTCTTTTCGAGGACTATTGTAATGAACAGCCCTGGCGATCAGCTCCTTGCCGGTGCCGCTCTCTCCCTGGATAAGTATTGTAGCCCCGCTTTCCGCTACCCTGCCGGTCAGCTTTAAGACGTCTTCCATTGCGGAACTTCTGCCGATTAAATTCCCGAAATCATACTTTTGATAGAGTTCACCCCGCAGTTGAACGTTTTCTAATTGTAATTTCCGAAGTTGAACAGCCTTTTCGATTACAAAACGTAATGTTTCCTTTCCAAACGGTTTAGTAAGATAATCATCAGCGCCAAGACGACTGGCTTCAACGGCGTTATCTACCGTGCCGTAAGCGGTTATGATAATGATGATCACATTTTTATCCAATCTCCGGATTGAAGCGAGCAGTTCCATTCCGCTCATGCCCGGTAATTGGAGGTCTGTTATCACAATATCATAGGCGCCTTGTTTGAAAAGAGTTAATCCTGAATTGCCGTCAACAGCGGTAGTTACTTCAAAGTCCATTTGTTTTAATTGATAAGATATGACTTTGCTTAAACTCTCATCGTCGTCTATTAATAATATTTTATTAAACATTTCCGTCATTGGTTTTTTCCAAAGGAATAATGAGTGTTATCGTTGTTCCGTGATTTAATTTACTGGTTACCTTAATTTTCCATTTATTTTGATCTGCAATACGTTTAACAATACTCAGTCCAATCCCTGTTCCTTCTTCTTTTGTTGTG
>JAUXGF010000498.1 GCA_030622395.1 Calditrichaceae bacterium | reverse complement strand
TCATTTCGAATCCCGATTTATCGGGTGAGAAATCTTTAACTTCAATATTTATAACGCTAATAGATTTCTCGCTCCGCTTCGAAATGACAGTTTTGGGTAGTTTTCGTTCAGGCACTATTTAATATAAACCACCTTTTTAACAGCCCTGGTATTCCCGTCCAGATTCAGGCTGCAAAAATATATACCGCTGCTTAGTCCTGCGGCGTTTAACTTTACTTCATAAGAACCTGTATGTTGACGCGCTTTCATAATATTTTTAACCCGCCGCCCATTTATATTGAACAAGTTAATATCCACTTCAGCGGCGCTCTCTAAATTGTAAGCAATGTTGGCGGCAGGATTAAACGGATTCGGATAAATATTAAAGCGGAATCCCGAAGGAATTATATATTCGTTTTTAATTCCGGCGCTTAGCCGCTCAAGTTTAATACCGCTCAAAACAGCTTCACCGGCGGAAGCGGAAAAATACAGGTCAATAACGTTATCTTTTACTTCAAGATTGGTAATAGTCTTTTCGCAGGCTGTGTTACCGCCGGCTTCCGCATATATATCCAGATTATCAAAATAAAGCTGCCCTTCGGCGTATATATCAAAAATCCTGTTTCCCGTTGAATTGTATTCCGTTTCAGCCATCATTAAGGTTAGATTGTATTTTGCGTTCGGCAGGCGTATCCGGTAAAAATGAACGCCACGGCATTCGGATCGATAAATGCTGTCTTCATCAGTATTGGCAAAATTCAGCGATTGATTGTGTATAATAATGCTGCCGCCTGTTCGTCCGTATTCTTTAGAATAATCCCAAACCTGACCGGCAAGATATGATTGCAGCGCATTGCCGGCAATATTTATATGCAAAGGGAAAGTCAGCGCATTTGTGATAATTATTTGCTGCAGCTTCATGGCATTTGCTTCAGGCGCAATATCTTTAACGTTTACTACAACTAAGTTATAATTAATTTCCGGATCATGCTCGCTAACCTGCAATCGAACTTTTCGTCCGCCTTCTAAAAGATCAGCTTGCTCTACGGTTAAACCCGGTAAAATATAATTGCTTGTTGTTTCCGCGCTGGTTTCTTCCAACATTTCCGAAAAGTAAATATATACAAAATTATCAAAGAATCTTGCCCAAAACATATAAGGCGCGTCTACGTCGTTATCTTCTATAGCGCCGCCATTATATCCTGTATTATAGGGATGTGTTAAACAAAGAATAAAATAACCGTTATTAAAAACGGCGTTGTCGTAAATAAATTCACAATTATTCCCATCCCAGGTATGCGAGGCTTTAGCCCAGCGGACAGTATCCCAATAGTCGAAATGATCTTCCCACTGCAAAGTAAAATTATCGCCTGCGCCCGGTGTGTAAGAATAATACTTCACCCAATCATAATAAGCATAAACCGACAATTTAGAATCGTCAAAATTTCCGACCCACTCGGGATAATCCGGGGGCCAGATATTCATCATAAGCTTTTGTATAAGATTTAGAGTTTGGATATGCCCGTCTGTCTGGCGGTAAACCTCCACGCTGTCCACATGCCAGGCAACATAATCCGGCGTCCATTCAATTGCGTAAACATGAAAAGCTTCATGAGGATTGAAATTAACTTCCTGATGATATTCATGATTCACCTGACCGGGTGTGATAGTATTGAACTGAACGTCATTATTATAACGTCCTAAAATTTCTATATCAATTTCATTCCAGTTCCCGATAGGATCCGGATCATTATCATGGTAAGTAAAAAAAGAAGACAACATACCGCTTAAAGCAGCCGATTTCATTCTTACTTCAAACCGCCCGTATTGGAATGATGCTTTTGTCCTTAACTCCGCGCCGCGGTAAAGCTTATCAGCAATTAATTGATTAACATGACAGAAAAAGAGTAAAATTATAAATGATAAAATTGACATGCTTTTTAACAAACGCATTTTAGTATAATCCTTATAAGAGAACTCACCCCTGAATCCCCCTCTCTTTTTTAAGAAAGAGAGGAAGCCCCCCCTCTCTTTGAAAAGAGAAGGGGCCGGGGGATGAGTTGTCTTCTATCTTTCGTTCTCCCGCCAACACCGGCCTGATTTAAATTCTTCCTATTTCCCGTACAGATATTTATTGTATTGTACAGTCCTCCCGATCCCGATTAATACGTCACCTGGTTTTAAACGGCGAACCGGCGTGACCGGGAGAAAATATATTATTAAAATAGATACTGGATAATGAAACTTGTGCATCCCCGCAAAAGCGGGATTTCAGCTCAGCTCCAACCAGAATCATTTTCATTAATTTACCCCGTTATACTGGAACAGAAGTGGTTTGTCCCAAGGGGACGCCTATGGCGCAGTTTAACCACTTCGTATTGACAGTTATACCGATACTCCTATTCGCAAACTA
>JAUXGF010000024.1 GCA_030622395.1 Calditrichaceae bacterium | reverse complement strand
CCCTTGGAATTATTGAAGTTACAGATTTCTTCCCGATTTATCGGGATCGAAATGACAAGAAAAAGCGTTTTTTCGTTCAGATACTATTTTGGAACAATAAAATATTTAAGCTGTGGATTAACTAAAAATACTTATAAATTATAACCTTAGCGCTATGAATAAATTGCATAGTAATGAAATTATTTCATAGAAGAAAATTATATCATATTAAACTTGCTAACCAAAAAAATATTTTATATTTTATCATGTTAACGCTAACATGTTTCAGGTTGAATTTAACAGAATAAAGGGTTTTGTCTTTAAGAATATAGCAAGCAAATTTATTTTCTTGTATCAGAGTTAAGCGAAGCGGTCTCTGGTACACACGAGGGTAATTATTCTGGCAGGTGTAAGGGCGAAGCGTTTCAGGCGATGAAATTGAAATAACAGATGGAAGGGTGAAGCATTTCAGGTAACGTCGTAACGTATCAGAGACCGCTTTGCTTAACTCTGATACTAGGGAAAATTCTTGTCATTAGGTCATTAAGTCATTTGCCCAAAATCGGGACGTCATTAATAGTCATAAGTTGTTATTCAATGATCCCGTAACTTCGGGAACAGCGAAGTAAATGACAGCGCAGCTAAAATGACAGTTCAATTAATGGCTAAAACACGAAAATTATTTAGAGGGAATTATGAATATTAATAATATTTTTCAGGTGATGTTAACTGGATTTCTTGTTTTAACGTCAACTTTTAGCTGCGGGAAAAATCAGCTTATAGTTGGATATGTTGCAATCAGCGATAGTTTATCTAAAGAAGATCAGGCGGCTGTTAATTGGCTTGAGCGGCATGAGCGCTTTATCCCTGTAAAGATACATCTTCAAAATAATCCTTCCGAATTGGATAATGTTGATATTATTTGGGCGCACATACCGGACTCATCAGCTTATGAAAATTGGAAAGATGATATTCAATCTGTCTCTATTCTAAAATCCTGTTATGATAACGGCGCAAAATTATTAATGACCGGTTATGCGGCTTTATTGCCGTATGAGCTGGGTATTGAATCTAATAAACCTGAAATCAATATCATTAATGTGAAAGATAACTGGCTGTTCGATAAAAAGGGACTGCACAGCCGAATGGGGCATCCGGTTTTTGACGGCTTGTTCGGAGGCGCTTTTATATGGGATGGATATGAAGATCAAAAGCTGCCGAGAATCGGTTATTTTGGCGATAATTTCCCGGAAAAAGGCAGAACACTGGCAGTTGAAAAATCATATATTACAATTCATCCTAAACGCCGCTTGATGATTGAGTATCAATCAGAAAAAGGACGTCTGCTCTCCGTGGGAGCTTATGTTTATTTCAGTAAAAAGAACCGTTTGCAGTATAAGATGGAAAAGTTTTTAGAGAATTCGTTGCTTTATCTTTACGGCGAATTTGATGATCAAAAAGCAACTTATTGGGAAAAGATTGATTGTAAACCGGAAACATTTCAGGCGGCAGGCCAGGAAATATTACCATCTCAAGAAAGAGATTTAGAGAATCTGCCCCAAACCGATCTGATATTGAAACTGGATCATCCACAAAACAATTTTTATGACGTGGCAGGACGCCGCGCATTAGTTATGGGAAAAGAAAACGGCGGCATTGATGAAATATGGGTGCATCCGTTTCGGATTCTGCGTGATTATCAGGCCGGGATTATCAGCGGCGATTCAGTAATGTGGTTAAAAAAAATACCGGTGCAAGTGGAAATACGCCCGGAATCGTTTACCCGAATCTATAAAACCTCTTTTGGCGAAATCAAAGAAATCATTTATCCTTCGCTGGAGAAGGCTGGCGCAGTTATCCATTATCAGGCAAATACTTCCGGTCAAATCCAATTAATAATTCAATTCCGCAGTGATTTACGCTGGATGTGGCCTTATGATGAATTTGCGCTTGGCGGCGTTTATTATGGATATGATGAAAAACTTAACGCCTTGCATGTAAAGGATAAAAGTGGACAATTTTATTGTATCTTCGGAGCTGACGTAAAACCGGTTCAGCAATTAAGCGGCGCCTACGGTAAAATTAGTTTTGAAGAAAATACTTTTAAAGGCGAGCCGACTGAATTAAATCAGGTTTACCATTCCGCCATTTTTTCGTTAAATGCAGAAAATGGTTATTGCCTGAATTATATCGCAGCCGGCACAAATCAGGGTAGGGAAGAGGCTGCTGATGATTACCGCGCTTTGATTACACGGCCTCGTGAGGAATATATAAATCTTGTAAATCACTACAAAAATTTATTGGATAATTATTTAACTATAGAAAGTCCGGATGAAGAATTTAACCGGTTATGGAAATGGACTCTTGTAGGAACCGATCGGTTTTTTGTACACACTCCGCCGTTAGGGAAAGCGTTAGTAGCAGGATTTGCAACGACCGGCAGCGGCTGGAGCGGGGGGCACAAAAATTGCGGGCGTCCCGGTTACTGCTGGTATTTTGGACGGGATTCGGAATGGTCGGGTTTTGCAATTGATGATTACGGCGATTTTAAAATCGTAAAAAGTCAATTGGAGTTTTTACAAAAATATCAGGATACATCAGGGAAAATTATTCATGAACTGTCAACTTCCGGAGTTGTTCACTATGACGCAGCCGATGCAACCCCGCTTTATGTGATATTAGCGGCGCACTATTTACGCGCTTCGGGGGATATGGCGTTTATCCAAAAAAGCTGGGGTCATTTAAAGAAAGCTATGGATTTCCTCTATTCCACCGATACCGACGATGACTTATTAATTGAAAACACCAATGTCGGACACGGCTGGGTTGAAGGCGGCAAACTGTGGGGCGCTAACACTACTTTCTATCTTGCAGGATTATGGGCGCAGACATTAAAGGACGCAGCCTATATAGCCTCCCATCTTGACCGCAACGAGTTAAGTGAAAAATATAATACGCACGCTGAAAAAGTTCAAAAAATATTAAACGGCGATTTCTGGAATGTTAGAGAAAAGTTTTATCATTATGGAAAATTTTCAGATGGTAGTTATAACCCGGAAAAAACTGTTTTACCGGCAGTCGTTATGTATTACAATCTTCTCGATGATGAAAAGGTAAAAGATGTATTAAAACATTATGCCGGTAATGGATTTAGTACTGATTGGGGCGTGCGTATACTTAGTTCAAAGTCGCCGTTGTTTAACCCGAAAGGCTATCATTACGGCAGCGTTTGGCCGCTGTTCACAGGCTGGACTGCATTAGCCGAATATGAGTATGGTAATTCCGTACAGGGATTTAGTCACATTTTAAATAATCTATACATAAAAAATCACTGGGCGCTGGGCTATGTGGAAGAAGTGATGAACGGCGCGGTTTATCAACCGTCGGGCGTCTGCCCGCATCAGTGCTGGTCTGAAACGAATATACTGCATCCCGCCATTACAGGAATGATTGGCTGGAAACCAAACGCCCTGGAAAATACAGCCGAATTAAAACCACGTTTCCCTTTGCATTGGGATAAAGTCCAAGTGAATAATCTAAGGGTTGGGAAATCATTGATTCAAATGCAGATGGACCGGCAAATTAACGAGACATGCTTTACGTTTTATTTAAAAGAGGGCGGGGCGGTCAAAGTTTTATTGAACCCGGAAATTCCTGATGGGATGATCATTGATAAAATTTTAGTAAATGGTCAGGAAATTTCATTAGATACATCACTAAAACGCGGCGTCCTTTCTAATCCAATTGAATTTATGTTGGCTGAAAGAACAAATATAATATTAAAACACCGTAAAGGGATAGGAATGATCCCGCAGATTTCCAGACCAAAACCGGGAGATACATCACAAGGCTATCGAATTATTGATATGAAATTAGAGGGCGGCTCTTATAATGTTGAAGTTGAAGGAAAATCCGGTTCAACAGGAACATTCGCTGTAAAGATATTTGATCAATCAATACAATCAATCGAGGGCGCTTCGGTTGAAAAAATACAAGAAAACGGGATTGTCGCTATCAAGGTTTTGTTTGAAAAATCGAAACAGGAATTTGTTAAGAAAAATATAAAAATTAAACTTAAAAGATGATTATTCCATAAAATTAAAAATTATTCAACGGGCGTAAGAGCGAAGCCTTTCCGGCAACGTCGTCACGTATCAGAGACCGTGCCATAGGCAGGCAGGCCGCTACGCTTAACTCTGATACGAGGTGGGCAAAATATTGGGTATAAGGGCTTCACAAAAATAACTTAAGGATGGATAATAATTAACGAATAATGCAGTTTAGTTGGCAATTATCAATTATCAATTATCAATTATCAATAGAAAATTATATTTTTCGGGAGAACAAAAAAATAGCGGGGTGGATAAAAGATGCGTAAACGTATTACTGCAAAACAGGTGGCTGAAGAGCTTGGAATTTCTATAATGACCGTTTCGCGGGCTTTGAACAATCGTCCGAATGTAGATGATAAAACCCGTGAAAAAGTAATTTCAACAGCCCGGCGTATGGGATATGTTCCGGATCATATTGCAAAAAGCCTGGTATTGCAAAAAACATTTACTATCGGATTAGTGGTTCCTGAAATTACACACTCCTTTTTCCCTGAAGCGATCAGGGGAATTGAAGAAGCCGCTTACGGCGCCGGATATCAGTTAATATTAACCCATTCCGCTGAAGATAGTGAAAGGGAAAACAAGGCGCTTCAAACGCTCGCTTCCAAGCGTGTAGACGGGATATTAATATCCACAGCAGAATCAGTAACAGATTATGAAAGTTATGAAAGTATTATGAGGCTGAAACTGCCGATAGTGTTTTTTGACCGTTGTGTTTATGGAATAGGCGCCAGTTGTGTAAGCATCGATGATTTTGAAAGCGCCAAAAAAATTACCGCCCATCTAATTCAACACGGTTATAAAAAAATCGCTCATTTATCCGGACCTTCTTCTGTTTCCATTGGCCGCGCCCGGATAGAAGGCTTTAAGAATGCTATGGATGAAAACGGGCTTTCCATAAATGATGAGCTTATCATAGAATCAGGATTTCATGAAGCCGGTGGATATGAATCTATGTTAAAGCTGCTTCAATTGCCTAAGGAAAAACAACCGCAAGCTGTTGTAGCTGTAAACGATCCCGCCGCTTTTGGCGCAATGAATGCTATTTTGGAAAATGGATTACGTATTCCTGAAGATATAGCAATAGTTGGTTTTTCCGATGATATCCGCGCAGAATTAATGCCTACGCCCCTTACAACAATCCGTCAGCCCGCTTATGAAGTAGGGAAAAGGGCTGCGCAAAAACTGCTTGCCCATATTGAAAACAAAGATGAAATTATTGATGAAATAATTATTAAATCTGAAATTGTAATACGTGAGTCTTGTGGATGTTATTCGGATGGGAAGAAGATTTAAACACAGCAGGTATTTGGAATAAGGCAAAGGTTTGGTGTAGACGTCACTGAGGGGAAGGCTGGGGTTGGGAGTAAGATTAAAGATTCCCCGTAGGGGTCACTTCGTGAAAAGATTAAAAAGAAAGGTGTGCGAATTGTCAGGGGCAGTATATTCATTGTATTTTGGAGGTATTGCCAAATAAAAGTAAAACCTCGTTGGTGGGAGAGAGCTCGTTACGGAATTAACGGAATGAAGTATCGTATCAGAGACCGTCCGCCTAAGGCGGAGGCAGGCCGCTTCGCTTAACTCTGATACGAGAGCGTCCCTGTCGGTATGATACGAGAGAAGTCCCGATGCATCGGATGAACGAATTTCCACCCAAACTGAGGTATTACCAAAAAATAAAATATTTCTTGACTTTTTGAGTTAGTATTAATTATATTGTGTTAACGTTAACATGGAGATTGATAAGGTTTTCTATGATTAATAAAATTATCTATAATTAAAAACAATATTTTTTTGTACTATAATGTTAACGTTAACATAAAAACCATTAAATAATAAATAATTTTTAGGAGGCGTCATTGAAATATTTAATTAACACTCTTCTAATTTTGTCATTAGCGTTTACAATCCTGTCTTGTAAAGTTGCAAACAAACCCGGTGCGAATGACAATTTAATATGGAAATCATTGCCAAATCAATTATTAACTAAAGATGAAATTAAAACCGAAATCAATGAAAAAATTGAAATCGTTAAAAAGTTTTTAGAAGATGAAGGTCTCGCCGGTATTTTATTAACACAAGTGCGTAATGTTAATTGGATAACCGCCGGCGCCGCCAATATTCAAATCGTGCTTAATAAGGACGTGGGCGCAGCTTCGTTACTCATAATGAAAGACGGCTCAAAATATGTAATATGCAACGGCAGCGAGGCGGGTAGATTAATGGATGAGACGCTGGGGGAATTAGGTTATCAACTTAAAGTTTATAATTGGTATGAATCGAATCCCGTTAAAGACGTACGCGGAGATATAATAAAAGAAATTGCCGGGAAAGGAAAAGTCGGCAGTGATATTGGATTTCCTGGTACGGTCCTCGTATCTGATAAATTTAAACCGCTGCGTTTTTCATTATTAGATACGGAAATTATGCGCTACTGCTGGCTGGGAAAGCAGGCAACGGAATCTGTTGAAGAAGTGTGCAGGCGCTTAAAACCGGGAATGGATGAATTTGAAATTGAAGCAATGGCTGCGGCTGAACTGCGTTCCAGGGGCATATTGCCGACAGTTTTGTTAATGGCGGTTGACGAAAGAATTTTTAATTACAGGCACGCCTTGCCGGGCGGCGCTAAGCTTAAAAAATACGCAATGGTAAATATTGTCGCTGAGAAATGGGGAATGCCGATTGCCGTTACCCGTTTTGTCCATTTTGGTCCCTTGCCTGAAGAATTAGAAAACAAATTAAAACAGACGGCTATTGTAAACGCAAAATACGAAGCCGCAACTGTTCCGGGTAAAGACTGCGCCGAAATATTTGAAGAATGTAAAACATGGTACGCTGAAGCCGGATTTGAAGGGGAATGGCAAAAACACCACCAGGGCGGCGCAACAGGTTATGACGACCGCGAATATGTTATTTATCCCGGTATTAAACAAGTAGTTCAAGAGCGGCAGGCATTTGCCTGGAATCCCACTATTACCGGCGCAAAAGTTGAAGATACAATCATTGCCTTTAAAGATCATATCGAAGTTGTAACGAATACGGGTAACTGGCCTATGATTATCGTAGAATTGAATGGCAAAAAATATCCACAGCCTGCGATATTAATTAAAGATCCGAATACCGGCGAAGTTATTAATCAAGAAGATATTATAATTAAATAGTGCTTGAACGAAAACTAACCAAAACTGTCATTTCGACCGAAGGGGAGAAATCTTACGTAACTTGGAATTGTTGGATTTTCAGATTTCTCCCCGCCTCAGGCGGGTCGAAATGACAAAAATGGTGTTTTCGTTCAGATACTGAATTAATAAAAGGACAAGAAGTGATTCAGATATTTGAAAAAGATAAACTTACTCACATTTCTATAGAAAATGATTTGGTACGAGCGGTAATTCTTCCTGAGATTGGCGGGAAAATGATTGAGTTTAAGAATAAAACAACAGGCACGCAATTCCTGCTTGAACCTCAAAATGAAAGCGGGAGATATGAACCGGCTTCTTTTGGAGACGAATTTGATAAATATGATACCAGCGGATTTGATGAATGCTTTCCGACTCTTGAAACATCTGAATATTCTTCGTTAAATAATTCTAAAAAACATTATGATATTATGTTACCCGATCATGGAGAGTTATGGTCTCGATCCTGGAATTATCAAATCATTAATGATGAAATACTATTGAGCATTAACGGCGTAAAATTTGATTATCATTTTGAAAAAAAAATCAGCGTACAAAAAAATCGTTTAATAATTGAATACATTTTAAAAAACCGATTTTCCGAAAATTTATCATATTTATGGTCTGCCCATCCTCTGTTAAAAGTTACGCCGGGCTCTGAGATTATTCTTCCTGTTAATGGAAAAGAACAGATGTTTTTAAATTGGGCTTCTGATGAAAAAATCGGGAAATTCGGCGATCATCTGAAGTGGCCTTATTTATCGCAGGTAGATAAAAAGATAAATTACGCTGAAGTTCAGCCGCAAAGTCTTGGGCAAGCTGTTAAATGTTTTACCAGTCCGGTTGAGCATGGTTATGCCGGATATTATGATAATAAATTAGATGAAGCGCTGTTCTTTGAGTTTGATCCGCAGGAAAATCCTTACGTTGGCGTTTGGTTGTGTTATGGCGGCTGGCCTGTAGAGGCGGCAAGAAAACATTTTACAGTAGCTATAGAACCATGTAACGGTCGTCCCGATTCATTGAAGGAAGCGGTATTGAGGGGCGAATGTTCAGAAGTAGAAGCAGGCGCGGAAAAGAAATGGACGATTCAAATCAGTTTATGGAAGGGTAAACCGGAAATTCCGTTAAGATAATGAAAATGATGCTGGTTACTGGTTACTGGATACTGGATACTGGATGCTGGATACTGGATGCTGGATTAAAGATTCCCCATAGGGGTCGCTTTGCGAAAAGATGCAAGATGCTGGATGGAGTGGGAATACCGATTACCTGTTACTGATTACCGATTACTGATTACCGGTTTTTACCTGAACTACATCCTGCAATATAGCGGGGCGGAATTATGGTTTTAGCGGGATTAATATTTTTGTTTGTTAATAAAGGCGTAACAGTTGATTAGTTAAAAAGACTAAGGGGTAGAATGAAATCTATTATTCAGAATATTGAAAATAAATATAATGAATTGTTTTCCGGCAAACCGCTTATTGTCCGTTCGCCTGGCAGAGTTAATCTTATTGGAGAGCATACGGATTATAATGAAGGATTTGTTTTACCTGCGGCAATTGATAAAGCAATAATTATGGCGATTACTCCCAGAGAAGATGATCAATGCCGCATTTATGCCGCTGATTTAGACGATCATTTTGAATGTACGCTTAGTTCGTTTGAAAGATCGGAAAAAGGCTGGCCGAATTATGTAATGGGCGTGTTTGATCAAATATTAAAACGCGGTTTAAAAATAAACGGTTTTGACTGCGTCTTTGGCGGGAATATCCCAATTGGCGCCGGGCTTTCTTCATCTGCGGCTTTGGAGGGCAGTGTATCGTTTGCTTTAAATCAATTATATAATCTGGGTTTGAGCAAAATAGATTTGGTTAATATAGGACAAAAAACAGAACATGAATTTGTCGGCGTTAAATGCGGGATAATGGATCAATTTATAAATATATATGCCGAGCAAAAAACTGTGCTGAAGTTAGACTGCCGTTCATTGGATTATGAGTATTTTCCTTTTGGATTAGAAAATATAAAAATTGTTCTTTGCGATACGCAAACGCGCCGCGAATTAGCGACGTCGGAATATAATATCCGAAGACAGCAGTGCGAGAGCGGCGTAGATATTTTACGCCAGCATAATCAGGATATCCAAAGTTTACGCGACGTCAGCTTGGATTTTTTAGAAACATACAAAGCGGAATTGGATGAAATTGTTTACAGGCGTTGTGAATATGTGATAAAGGAAAACGAGCGTGTATTAGCCGGATGCCAGGACTTGAAAAAAGGGGATATCGCTTCATTTGGAAAAAAGATGTTTGCCTCCCATTTCGGATTAAGAGATGATTATGAAGTAAGCAGCCCCGAGTTGGATGTTCTGGTTGATATAGCGGCGGAAATTCCGGGAGTCCTTGGCGCCAGAATGATGGGCGCCGGTTTCGGCGGATGTACAATTAATTTAATCGAAGAAGAATATCTTAATGATTTTACCGTACTGATCCGCGATATGTATAAGGAAAAGGTGAATAAAGATTTAAAGTATTATGTTTGCAGTATTGAAGCCGGGACTTCGGAAGTTGTTGGTAAGTTTGTGGAAGTTTAATTTTATTTTTTTTGAAAGGGGGTGCCGCGGGAAAGTTTTATTTTGTAGTTTCAAGTTTTTAATTATGGCGTAACGAATTAATTAATTTAACTAAGGAGTAATTTTATGAAGCGTTTCATACTTTCAATGTTTTTAGCGGCATTTTTTGTGCTGTATATCAGCCCAATCAATGCGCAGCAGGTTGGCGGTCCGTACACTACGGATGAGCATACTATGTGTTTATTGCATTTCGATGGTAACTCTGATAATGAATCAACCAAATCCGATAGTGCGGTAATTCATGGTAATTATTTTTTCTTAACAAATAGTGTCAGCGATTTGGGACAATGTTTATGCCTTGATAATGATTCCAATACAGATTCATCTTATGTAACGGTTGCGGATACTGTGAATCTGGATTTAATCGGAGACTGGACTCTTGAAGGCTGGGTCAATATTACATCTTTTGGCGAAGGTGCCAGCGATTGGCGCTGGGTGCCCCGTTTGATAATGAAGCCCGGAGATGAGACCTTTTGGCTGCCAAATTATTTTGTAGAAATGTGGGGAGATTCGAGGAGATTTGAGCTTGGTTATAATGTTTCTCCAGGACAGTATATCTGGCCTAAGGTGGTATCTCCTGTTAATATGTTTGAACCCGGTCTGTGGTATCACATGGTCTTTATCCGCGATACGACAAACAGAATATTGATTCAATTATCCCATAATGCAAACCGCGAAATGACAGGTTTTAATGTCGCCAGTTTAGATCCTTATGGCAGCGATAGTTGGGAAGATATTAAAACGCCGACTACGACAAACGCTCCTCTACATATCGGCTTTGGAGGGGGCGGCACTGATTCCTGGTTAGACGGATATGTTGATGAAATCAGAGTTAGCAACGTGGTTCGTGAATTCCCGATGCCGCCGGTTATTACCAATGTAACAGAAGTACCTAATCAGCCGGACAGCATTATTTCTTATGAAATAAACGCTAAAGTTTATACACTTTTTTCCAGTACTCTGCAAAGCGTAACGTTATACTATGACATGGGAGCGGGCTGGCAAAACGTTGCTATGACGGCAGGCGCGGATAATATGTATACTCATACTTTAGACGGTCAGCCATTAGGGACAGTTATAAAATATTATGTTAAAGCTGAAGATGACGGCGGTCTTACATTTACCCAACCTCAAAATGCAGAAGCGGCAACTGATCCCAGTTATTATGTTTTCGCAATCTATGCTCCGGAAACTCAGACGCTTAAATTAAGTTTTGAAGAGGGTTCAGGCGTTCCTGTTGACAGCTCTGATTATGGAAATACTGTTACTGTAGTGGGACAGCCAACATATTCAGACAATGCCCCTGTCGGCGCGTACTCAATTTATCTTGAAGGCGATTCCAGCTATCTGGAAGTAGATTCACCGTTCTTAAATAACGAAGTATTCTGCGTTGATTTATGGTTTAATGCAGATTCGACAAAAGACTACTGCCGCATATTTAATCGTCCGGCTGATGCAGCGTCCTGGTCTCAAAATACTTATCAACTGCGATTTGATAATTCTATTCCCCGTAAGCTGCAGGCAATATCCGACGGCAGCGTAAGTATTACAATTGACGAAGAAATCAAATTGGGACAGTGGTATCATGTTATTTACGAAGTGCAAAAAGCTCCGGCAGACTGTACAACGGCTTACTTTGGTATCTGCCAGTTAAGCGACGAAAGCGATGTAGTTCTTGAAAGAAAATCTTTGGGATTTGATACTCCTGTATTAAATGCAACAGAACCGTTACGAATCGGCAAATCGGCGGGCGGTGATTATCCTCCGTATTTTGAAGGATATTTTGATGAAATCAAAATTTACAATTATGCCGCCGTTGGCTTGCAGTTGGATGAATATGTGGGTATTGATGAAGGTCAAGATCCAGGCGTTCCAATGAGCTATAAATTATCGCAAAACTATCCTAATCCTTTCAACCCGTCAACTACTATTAATTTTGTCGTTCCTACTAATCAGCATGTAAATCTTACGGTTTATAATATTCTTGGTAAAAAAGTCAAAACATTATTGAATAAGGAACTTGGTTCCGGCGCTCAGACTGCTTGCTGGAATGGTAGAAATGAATCTGGAAATCGTGTTGCGAGCGGTATTTATCTGTATCGTTTGGAAACGGATAATTTTGTTAAAGTTCGTAAAATGATATTAATGAAATAATTTATTTTTGCACAGGGGTTGGATTTATAATTCAACCCCTTTATTTAATAATATTCTAAAAGGTTTGATATGTTTGAAAGAAACATAAAATCAATTATTGCTTACATGGTTTTGCTTATATTGGCGTTTAATATTTTTCAATGCAGCACCGGTGTAGAAAATTCGCCCGATCCCGGAATTGTACGCGTTACCATACAATCAAATCCTGATGATACATTTATTACTATTATCGGCGATACGTTTCGAGTGTCGGACGCCGATACTTTTAAGGTTAATTTCTTCCAGGGTAAGATTTACAATAATGAAAAATATGCGCTTTTATATAAAGACACAAAAAGTTATACTACAGAGGAAGTTGCATTCAATGTATTTGAGAGAGAAGACAATACATATAAAAAATTTGTTATTTATGAATCTTACGCGCTTCCACAAAGTTATAACAAGCTTCAAATAGGAATAAGTGAAT
>JAUXGF010000180.1 GCA_030622395.1 Calditrichaceae bacterium | reverse complement strand
TTCTCTGAGAAGGGATGAAATTCGACATTATTATCCTGCCCCGATGAATCGGGATGATTCCCATGCGTAATCCCCACGGACTCTGGAAGGTCCCACATAACTAAAAAATTATTCCAGTCAACATTTATATTACTGGAAAATTCCAAAAGAAAAACTTTTAACGAGCCTGATCCGGGTCAGTTGGATTCTTATATACTGAAATAAAAGTGACTCACAATTAGTATTGTAACAGATCTAATTCCCTATCCTTTTGTTAAGAGAGAAGGTTAATTGGTGAGTTTTCTTCTCTTTTATATAAACACTCATGCACCGGCGTAAACCTGTAATTTTGATTTCAAATTGACGATTTACGATTTATGATCTCTAAGGTTTTACTTCTTAAATCACTAATCACTAATCGCCAATCGTATTCCTCTTTTGATTTATCCCGATTCAGGGAAAAGTTTATTCCCCCTTAGAAAAGGGGGTTAGGGGTTGTAAAAATGCAAACACACCCCTAGCTCTCCTTCCACAGGAACTCCTGCGGAGCAAGAGGGGAATTGCAGAATCCAAGTCCCGAAAATTCGGGATTAGGGGGTGAGTTGAAAGACTTTTCCCACAGGGACGGCTGCGCCGCATATAAATTTTTAAAAAAAAGCTTAGAATTTTAAAAATTGTCCGATAATAACTACTAATTAAATATCTTATTAAATTCAATCAGTAGTGTAGTATTAAAATGGCATTTTATCTTTTTAGTTTTGCCGCGGTATGGAATGCAATAACATTCAATTTTATGCGGAAAACAGCGTGTCTCAGCTTGTTGTTTTTTGCCGCTGTCGCAGCCGGGCAGGAACTGCAAATTGAAGATCAAATAATCACTATCAAGCCTTCAAATCAACAGCCGACATATCTTCCGCAAGCTGCGGCGTCTGACAGGGTGTTAGTTATTTATAATACAAATTACCTTTCAGATAATGATAATAACGGCATTGCCGACGGCTATGATATCGCTCTTTATTACCGGCAAGCCAGAAACATTCCCGACGTCAATATCCTCGGCGTTGCCGCGCCGGTCACAGAACAAATTACCCGTCCTCAATTTGACGCTGATTTTGATTCTACGGGAAGCCGTGACCATTTAAAACAATCAATCGAATATTACCTCGAAACAACTTACGATGAAAACGGCGTCCCGTTAAAAGATAAAATTTATTACATCGTTTTAACTAAAGGAATTCCTATTAAAATCAGGCAGTTTGACGGAAATGAAGGATTGGGTTTTTCCGATTACAGCTCTGTTGACGCCTCGGTGGCTCTTTTATTTCAGGATTATGATATTGACGGGCGTCTTTTTAATCCTTATTGTAATCCCGATCCGTTCGGCTCTCTCAATTTCCGGTTTAAAAGTTTTCACTTCTCCAACAGCCAGCTAACTTTATCCTATCTTGTAACCCGTCTCGATGGATATTCAGTTGATGAAATAAAAGGAATGATAGACCGAAGTCTTTCGCCGTATACATCAGGCGATGGGTGGTGGGTGATTGACGACGCCCAGAAAACTTATGACAAAATGTACAACGCTTATCTGAAACTTAAAGATTTAAATCAAAATATAAATCCTGATCCCTGGGTAGATTCGGCGGATTGGATTACTACCAATAGCGGCAAGGTTGCCGGTTATGTCTCTCATGGCGTTCATGCCGGTATGCCTGCCGATTATATCCGCACTGCGCTTGACTTTGACTATGCTAACGGCGCAATATTTACAAGTTATGAAAGCGTTAACGCCGCATCGTTTAATTCTTTCGGTTCTCAGGGGCAGGTTGCCGATTTTATCCAAAAAGGCGGGACCGGCGGGATAGGAAACGTTTACGAGCCGGGGTCGCATGCTATTGCCCGCGAAGAAATTTTATTCCCTATGTATGCCGTTGGTTATCCTTTGGCTGACGCTGCCTACATGTCTCTTGTCTATCTTGATTGGACAACGATTGTTGTTGGCGATCCGTTATGTTCTATCGTTGCGCCGGTTCCGGATGACACTTCAACAAAGGCTTTGCAAATTACGGAAACGGCTCCTGCGAATTACGCTGAAAATGTTTCGCTCTTTCCGACTATCCAATTTAAATTTAATCATTTAATGGATTCCGCTTCTGTCGGCGGCATAAATATATCACCTGCGGACGGCGGGACATGGACTACGCTCTGGCGGGGCGGGCAATTGTTTTACTTCCCGTCGCAGCCATTAAACCCGAACACGAATTATACCGTTGCAATTCCTGAAACCGCATGCGGAACTGAAGGCAGGATACTGCAAGGCAATCGCGCCATAACATTTACAACCTTCGCCAATACCGATGTTGATCCTCCGCAGGTTCTCTACTTTTACCCGTTTGGCGGCGATATTTCAACATCATCGCCGATTGAATTAATTTTCAGCGAGGCGATGAATCAAGCCAGCGTTGCGCCGCTCGATTTTTCCCCTTCTATTTACGGAGAATATGTCTGGATAAGTAAGCATCATTTAAGATTCATTCCCGATGAACTTCTGCAGGGTACGCGCTATAATGCTTCCTTAAATTCTCACGCCTCCGATGAAAGCGGAAATTTTAATATCGGCATACCTTTTTCATGGTCGTTTACAACCGTCTTAATTTCGGCGGAATTTGATGTTGATGAAGACGGTGAAACAGAATTTGCCTGCAATAGCGACGGACTCGCGCTTAATGGATTTGAAATATTTATTGATACGCTTGGATATATTTCCCATGCCGTTCTTTCGGCAGACGGCGACGGCGATTTGAAAACAGACCATTTTATTGATACGGACGGGGACTCTCTGCCCGATGTTTATTGGGATCCCGACCATCAGTTTGTAACCTCCTTTTATTATTTAGACGACGACGAAGACGGGATTGATGAATTGATTTTTGACGCGGACGGCGACGGCTTAGGCGACAAAGTTTATGATCCGAACGACCAGCCAGTTCTGCGTGATTTAAACTTCATCCTGGTTTCCACTGAACCGGCGGACAGCGGCGAAAATGTATCTTTGACTTCTTCGATCCTGCTGAATTTTTCCCGTCCTGTGCAGGTCAGCGCCGTGCTCGATGGATTGAATATCAATCCTCCGATTATTATGCAGTCCTATCAAGTTTATGACGCAGGCAGAAGCCTTATCATAATTCCGGAAGTCCTTCAAAATAAAAAGCTGTATCAAATTTCGCTTGATACGACGGTTGCCGACATTTACGACAATCAACTTTTGCATGACTATTCATGGAGTTTCACTACCCGGGATTCATCCTTCCCGGATACTTCTCATCCGCTAATTGTTGGTATAGAGCCTGTTGACGGCGCTGTAAACGTGGCTGTTGATTCAGACGTCAATATTATTTTCAGCAAAGGGATGGATACGCTTTCTGTCCGGGATGCGGTGAGCGTACAAAAATTTGGCGGCGATAGTCTAATCAATTTATCTTTCAACTGGCAGGGAGTTACATTTCTTTTATTGACTCACCAGCCCTTTGATTACGGAACAACATACATGGTGAGCATTGATACAACGGCTGTTGATCTTTCGGACAACCCGCTGAATAAATTTTATCAATTTTCGTTTACCACTGAAGATATCCAGCTTTCCACTCCGCAGATTACAGGCATAACGCTTGCCGAATCCCAGTTAGGAATAAATTGGGATGCTTTAGACGAGGATGTGCAGTACGAAATATATTACAGCGACGCGCCGTTTTTCCCGGCGGATGATTCGTGTCTTGTCGATCCGGTTATAATAACCGATTTAACTTCTGCGGCTATTGATCTGAATGAGTTGGGATATGAACAGACCGCTTATTATTTCCGTTTGCGCAGCGTTAAGGGCAACCGCTTTTCAGCCCTGACAAAAACAGTTGCGGTTTATCCCGTTAACATTTTGGCGAATGAATTTCTCAATGAAAATGCCGTATCCAATTTTATAGATATGAAGGCTGTGCCGTCCGGATTGACAAATTCAGCTTCTTCCATTGAAAATGTTATTCCGGCTGCAAGCGCGGTGAGTAAATGGATTCCGCAAACTCAAACATGGGAAGAGGCGACATATATTGAAAACGCAGCTATCTGGATAAATGATTTTGCGATTCAAACCGGAGACGTAATTCACGTTAAAACAACGCAATCCGACAGCGTAAAGCTGATTGGTTTTTTACCGGACAGTCTGGATTATACATTTCAGCTTCCCTCAAGTGAGCCTGCTGATTTTAGCCTGGCGCTGTATTCGGACAGCATCCGTTCGGCGTCAACATTGGGAGATAATCTGCTGGAAGCAAGCGCAGTCTTTCAATGGTTAGCCGAAGGGCAGGGCTGGCATGAGACAAACTATATCGAAAGTGAATCACGCTGGCTGAATGATTTTAGCCTTACTTTTGCATCGCCTGTCATGGTTCGTATAAACCAATCACAAAAAATAATTTTTAAAGATAATGAATTGTATGTAACTCAAATTCCAGAATCAGCTCTAATGCCAAAATTAAACGATTCTAACAGTCGTAATATTTCAATGAATATCTATGGGAAATTATTAAACGGCAAAGGCGGATCCGTTAAAAATGATTCGATTAGTTTTTCCGCTGAAATCCTGTCCATGCCCGGGGAAATTTTAACTGAATCTTCCATAGGCTGCGGCACAGATGAAGATTTCTGGTTTTTGAATGCGGCTAATTTTGACGGACGCTGGCAATATGGAGATACATTGGCGGTTGATTTTCTGAATCATACTAAAAAAGAGGGCGGAAAATTATTTATAAAGTTAGATAAAAACACAGCGCTTCAGAAACCCTTTCAACTCATATCTTCCGAAGGTCAATTTAGCGTTATTCCGAGCAGTTTCGGACTTTCTCAAAATTATCCAAATCCTTTTAATCCGGTTACAACAATCCGCTATCAAATTCCGGAAATCAAAGGGAAGAAGCCGAAGGTTACGCTGATTGTTTATGATATAATGGGGCGAAAAATCCGGACATTGGTTGATGAACATAAAGAAGCGGGATATTATTCTGTTCAATGGAACGGTAAGAATAACCGCGGAGTGAATATTGCAAGCGGAATATATTTTGTCCGCATGAATTCAGGGTCATTTATAAAAATACGTAAAATGGCGGTAGTAAAATGAATACTATTTTTCGTTGGAAAACATACCGTACGGCGTTTGTTTTGTTGATTGGCTTGAACTGTGCTCTGCTTTTTGCCGGTCAGTCGCACAACGTTGTCGGCGAGCTTCGCAGCAGCGACGGCTCAACTCCTTCAATTTCCGATATAGAAATTGAAGCCTGGATAATCTCGCGTCCGGATGAGATTTTAACGAATTACAGCCCGGGATGCGGCTACGGTAATCCTGTTGGATGGTGGCACATTAATATCGGCAACTTCCCTACTAATTGGGATAACTCGCCGCCTTATTCCGATACGCTGCGCATTGTTTTTAAGAATACACAGTCCGGCGAACAAACAGCTGTTATATGGGCAATCAACGGTGATGATAATTTGGGCGTCGTTCAATTACAGCCCTATCAGCCTCCCAGCCGGACAGAAGTTACCGGTATCTTTCCCGCCGCTTTTACGCCTTCCGGCAGGGAACCATATAACCGCCTGCGTGTCGATTTTACAACTAAAAAAGAGACGTCGGATATTGAAGTAATGATTTATGATATAAAAGGCAGGGAACTAAATACTTATCAGTTAAACCAATCTACAGAATTAATAACAATAGACGGGCAGACGTTTGCTTTTTTCTGGAACGGAAAAGACGGGCATGGCTCTACAGTGTCAGCCGGAATATATATTTATCAAATTAATGTTGACGGCAGCGCGCCGGTGACCGGAATGTTTGGGTTAATACGGTAAAATTATATTCCCCCTTAAAAAAGGGGGTTAGGGAGTTGTTCCAATCGTATGTAAATATTTAGACAAGGAAATTGATAATTTGAAGTAAATAGTCTCAATTAAATCATTAATACTTATTCTTTAGCAGAGTTTTTTTAGGAGTATATTTGGAGTAGGCGCAAACCCACCCTTGCTTGCATCCCGATACTTCGGGGTAACCCCTCCCAAGAGGGGCATTGCCGATTTCCCTTTTGGGAGGGGTTAGGGGTATAAGTGTTAACTTAAGCATATCTCCCCTTAGAAAAGGGGATTAAGGGGTTGTAAAAGTGACACGAAACACTAAAATCAACGTTTATTATATTAATTAACGTCTGG
>JAUXGF010000178.1 GCA_030622395.1 Calditrichaceae bacterium | reverse complement strand
TCATCTTAGTTACACGGTAATATTTGTTTTATACGGCTTTCTAAGATATTTCTACCTGATACATATTGAAGATAAATGCGACAATCCCACGGATATTTTTTTTACCGATAAACCGACCATGATTAATATCTTGTTATGGATTATAGCTTTTCTTACAATTGTAACGTTAAAGTTGTAACACCCCAAACAAACGCTTTTGTAAAGATGAAATTAAATCAGTTAATAAAAACAACGGTTATAAAAACCCCCCACATCCTTTATCTAATACTCGTTTTAACAATTTTTATGCGATTGTATTTTAGATTTGGTCATGTTTTTTCAGATGACGCCTACTATGATTTTTTATCTTATACACTTTTTAACGGCGAATTCACAAAAGATTTTTTAGGCGCTCCCGTCTTCCCTTTAAGGATTAATATTATTTTTTTAACGACTTGTGCTTATTATATTTTTGGCACGACGGAATTAGCCGCAATGTTTTTCCCAATGTTATTTTCACTTTGCAATATTCTGCTTACTTACCATCTCGCAAAGTTGATAACAAAATCAGAATCCATTGCACTTATAGCGGCTTTTTTAATGGCTTTGCTGCCGACTGACGTTGCCTTTGCCACAATTAACTTTGCGGATTCTGCTGCGGCGTTTTTTATTAATATAGGCATTTATTTTTTATACCGCGCATATAAACATGAATCGTTGATTTCCAGTATAATAGGCGGTATTTTTTTGGCATTTTCAATATATTGTAAAATTTATGTGTTTTATATTTGTATTTTGTTAGTTATCCTTTTTCTTTTTGATTGGCGTAAAAGCGGCAAATTTAATCGGTATATCTTTTTAGCGTTATCAATTATAGGATTAAGTTTATTTATTGAAGCGATTGTTTACTACAATCTATACGATAATTTCTTCTACCGTTTTCACCAAACCGAAATTAACTATCTATATGGGAAGAATGATTTCTTTACCAAGGGAAGTTCTTTTGGATATGCATCGTCAAAAGATTATCTGCCGCAGCTTTTAAAGTTGATTTTCATATACAATCCCAAAGTAGTCTTTTTAAGAAGATTCCACCTTTTCTTACCAATAATTGCGCTTATCCAAAGCATTATGTTGTTTAGAAAAAAACAATTCCTTTTGATTGTATTTTGGTTTTTGGGTCTAGCCACATTATTTATTTTCTTTACGACTTCATTTCAGGCATACCGTCCCCAGGTTCTGCGATTTAGCTGGTATATTTTCCCTCTTTTTATGCCGGCGGTTATTTTAAGCGCCATGTTTTTATCTAAAATAAAAGTCAAAATACGTGTCGGGTTACTAATTTTATATTTTTTAGGCAGCTTGATTATGTGCAATGTATATAGAGATTATTTTAACTTAGAAGAGATGAATCAATTTAAAGAGGTCATTAGAAATTATCCGGAGAAACTAATTTTCACTGATCATTATAGTAAATACAGCGTCGATCTTCTTGACGATTATAACCAGCCTTTGCGCACCAGGCGTATTTTAGGAAATAATTTTCAATGGAACAGTATTCAGCCGGGGGACTGGATCATTTATCACGAAAAACATATTAAGGAATTAGAAAGTCAAAACCACAGTTTCCCCGATTTTGAAATACTTAAAAACCCGGATTATAATAAATTATTTCAGACGGGGTATTTTGAAATTTATGAAAAGATTTCGGATTGATAAAAAACATTCCAGAGTAAATATAATCATTATGTAATGCTTCAGTGAAATAGGAGAAACTGCGTTTTTGGACTGTCGATGCTGAATTGACACAGTCAAGTCGTTCTAAAATCCCAAATGACATTACTTACATAAAAAAATTTGTTTTTAAAAACTTTATATATATATTTAGACAGTTTCATAATTTAATCATGCAGTCCTAGCTCATACAGCCGGATGTTTACTTTCAGTTATTTATTTATAAAATGCCGGCACGTAATAAAATTTTTAATACCTGACCTAGATACTCAATTAATAGCAGCTTGAGCCATAACAGAAATAGCATGTTTTCCTGATAACAGATAAAAAAAATTGTAAGATTAAATTATGGATATTATTTTGAAAAATTATTACTTTACTTCTAATAATAAAAAACTTATTAGCGCTCTTTTGCTCCCGCTATTTTTATTGCTTAACTGTACTACCAATAATTATGATAATAATAATGATAAAAATGTTTTACTAATATCTGAACCTTTGCCTAATAGAACCAAAGGTTATGAGAAAAATTTGATACATGATAAGAATTGCCTTGGGTTTTATCATAAACATTTCTCTCCAAAAATCATCACTCCGGCGCATTTCCAAAAGAATTCAATTTCCAATTTGATTTCAGCCAGTAAATTAAATTGGCAATTTTATTTTACTAAAGACTCTGTTATTAATTTAACCCACTTGTTTCCCGGCGCGAAAAACAAGGTTATTTACATTGCTGAAATAATCGAGGCAGATTCAGCCTGCAAACGAATATTGTCATTTGGGTCGGATGACGGAATAATGATATGGGTCAATGGAGATTCAATTATTACTGTTCACCGCGGACGAGCCGTGAAGAGAAATGATGATTTTGTACAGGTGTCCTTACAAAAAGGGAAGAATGTTTTTCTTTATAAAATAGACCAGGGCGATGGAGATTGGGGATTATACAGGCGGCTGATAACTGAGAAAGCCCTGGATTTGTTTTATAAACAAAATGCTGCTATGGTCTATTCCGACATTCCCGAATCGTGCATTATTCCGGATACGGCAAAATATTTACCTTTGAAAACAAATTCCAAAAGAAAATTAGATAAAATACATAACATAAGGATAAAATGGAAAACTCTGGATCAAAATATAATCAATATTGAAACATATCCGCCCTCGATGCTTGGCGGTATGATCAAATTACCGGATCCTTTCAATGGTAAGGCTTTATGTGAAATAGCCGCCATCGATGCAGAAGGAAATATTGATTATGAAGAAGAATTTCCCGTTTTCTATCAAAAGACAGCCGATGTTTTACAAAAAATATTAATTAAAATAAAAAGCGCCGACCCTGCCGGAATGGCAAGAAAAGAAGCTGTGATTAAAATGTGGAATTATAATGGAGAACGGGAATACTCAACACGTATGAAAGCGCAGGCGTTAATCGATTTATACCGCTTTCATAATAGTTCAAGAGATGAGCTGCCGCTGTACAAGGGGTCGCAAGTATGGGGCTACCGGTCCATAGTCGATAATACTATTCAACCTTATCGTGTATTTATTCCGGCGTTATATAATAAAGATCGTTCATACCCTGTTACATTTGTGACTCACGGTTTGATTGATAAAGATTTGGATTTTTGGGAAAGCGATGAAGGCGGAAGTCATTATCATACAACCTGGCGGACAGCTTTAAGTACGGAAAATCAACGTATATTGGTTATGCCGCACGGGCGCGGTAATCAGAATTATCTTAAAGACGCCGTAGAAGAATTACCAATAATAGTTAAACAGCTTCAAAAAAAGTGGAATATTGACACAACAAGAATCTCAATTTTTGCCTGGAGTAAAGGATCGCGGAATATTTTACAATTGATGTTATTAAAAACGATCCCTATTGAAACTATGGCTATTGGGGTGCCTGTAATTATCGAAGATGAAACAAAGCTTTATAGTTTATTATTAAGAATAAAAGATAAATATCCAGATCTAAAATGGTATATCCGTCATGGAATGAATGATTCAGTCGCTCCTGTCCACCACAGCAGGAAATTTGTAAGTTACCTAAAAAAAATGTCATTTCATGTAAATTATAAAGAAATGCCCCATTCCAATCATTTTAGTCATTTGATTGATCCGGAAAGGGAGTTTTATATAGGGGAACGGAGAGCGGAGAGCGTGAAGAGCAAAACGCAGGAATAATTAGCAAACGGGCTGCTGACATATTTAAAATAATAAATTGAACAATACTCTGTACATGTTCACCGGTTATCATTTACTTTTTACTATACATAGGAGAAAATATGAAAAACAAAATATTTTATCTTTTTTTAATTATAACAATTTTCTACTCCTGCGAAAGAAGACCGTCTGATAAAATTATAATAAGCCTGGATATGAGCAAAGAACATGACGCAGGCTATTTTAAACCTGAAAGCGGGGATAAGATTTGCATAGCAGGTAATTTTAATGACTGGAAAACGGATTCGCTTTTTTTAGAAGACGCGGACGGCGACTGGATATACAGCGTTGAATTAAAAAATTTAACTAAAAGCCTTGATACATTGGAATTTAAATTTAAGAGAACTTCCGGCGACGGACGTGTAATAGGCAACAAAGGCTGGGAAGGTATCTCTAATAGAAAAATCAGAGTTGAAGAATTAAAGAGGGAAAATCCTGTATTAAAATATAATGAGATATATGATAAAAAAATAGAAATGGATTTAACTTTTACAGTAGGAACATGCAATCAGCAGGTTCTGGGTTTTTTTAAACCTGACCAGGGCGATAAAATAGTAGTAAGCGGCAGTTTTTGCGCGTGGGATGAAAATGGAATTTTAATGGCTGATAATGACGGCGACGGCATATATACCGTTACATTCCCTGCCAGGATAGCGCCTGAAAAACCTGTAGGATATAAATTCCGAATTATCAATAAGCGCGGCGCGGTTTTGATTAACAGCGGCTGGGAGACCGGGAAAAATAGAATATTTAAGCCGCAAGCTGACTCTTTAGAAGCCCCTTATGCAGAATTTAACAACCTGAGGCGCGTCGCCCGCTTTTTAATAAATACAAAAAAATGGGAAAAGCAGGGAAAATTTAAACCATTAAAGGGTGAAGTTTTACAGGTAAACCTGCTTTTAGACGGAAAAGAAAGTTTATCAAATCCATTAGTTCGGGTAAAACCGTATTTATACGAAATTGCCCTTCAAATTCCGTTATCGGTAAAAAAAATAGAATGGCGGGCGCAAAAGAATATTAAAGAAAAATTAACGGAATTAAAAACTATAGAGGTGGGTTTAAAAGGGAAGATGATAACAGTGAATCAAGATATTTAATAATATATTATGGATAGTCGAAATTTAAAACAAGATAAGAAAAGGTAAAGTAATATGAGTATTATATGGAAATGGGGTACGAAGCGCTGTCCTTAAGATAAACAGCATTTGGAATCTTTAAGTCATAAATTGTCTAAATTTAAGTTGGATTTTCAATATTTAGAACTTACATTTCGAGTAAGAAATTTATATGAGGAAGTGCTCTGCCACGTATTAAAAAAATGATTAAGAAATACATAAAAATACTTTTAATATTATTACCGTTATACTACACTTTATGCTGCTGTAAAGATACCAGCACTTACCCGCCGCCAAATGGCGGCACAGACACCACCAGCCATGATTTTAGCATTGAAATTTTTTCATGGGGTCACCATAGTTCCAGTCTATTGCGTGATGTTGCAATTATCAATGAAAACGAAATATGGGCTGTTGGAAAGATACATACGGAAGATACCGACTGTTGGAATGAAGACAGCACGGAGTGGATTCCACCATATAATGCTGTTCACTGGGATGGTGAGAAATGGGAGTTGAAGAGAATATATGTTAATTATCGAGGAGAACCAAATTGGGCTCCTTTGGAAGGAGTATTTGCTTTTTCCAAAAATGATATATGGTTCTCAAGCGGACTACCTTACAAACCTGTTGGTGAT
This sequence comes from Calditrichaceae bacterium, assembly GCA_030622395.1. Classification (GTDB taxonomy): domain Bacteria; phylum Calditrichota; class Calditrichia; order Calditrichales; family Calditrichaceae; genus JAUXGF01. The sequence continues at coordinate 575 of JAUXGF010000178.1, read as the reverse complement.
AAATGGACATTATATCATCTATGGGATATGGGAGTTTTAGATGAAAATGACGGTGGTGTACCCAGAATGTGGGGCACATCTTCAGATGATATGTATTTTGCCGGTCGTAAGGGAACAATTGTCCATTACGACGGTCAGAGCTGGCAGAAGATAGAGAGCGGGACAGATTTGACAATACAAGATATTTGGGGCAGCTATGATGATGAGACAGATGAATCCTACATTTTATGTCCTGCTTGTTTGAAATTTGAAGCAGTTGAACCTAAATTATTATGTATAAATTCAGATCATTCAGTTTCTGAAGAAAATTGGCCTTATCCTAATAATGATACATACTCTGTTTGGTTTAAAGACAAAGACAACGTCTTCATTTGTGGTGGCGGCGCATATAAAAGAGATTTTCAGGGTAAATACACTAGATTTACTCAGTTACCTAAAATATTTATGAACAGAATACGCGGCAATGATATTAATGACATATTTATTGCAGGCGATTTTGGCATACTTGCGCATTATAATGGAAAAAATTGGCGTGAGTTTACAGAATTCAATGAAGTAAACTCATTCTGGTCTTT
>JAUXGF010000430.1 GCA_030622395.1 Calditrichaceae bacterium | reverse complement strand
TGGAACAGTCCCGAAGCTTCGGGATAACCACTTCGTATTGACAGTTATACCGATACTCCTATTCTCAAATTAATTGCAGATCGGTATAAAATAGAATATATGATATTAACGAATTCAAATAAAATATTCAAGCGTTTCAGGAATCCTGAAATCATTTTATTTGAAATCTAACTTAAGATGTTTGGAATTTAATAGCCACAAAGAAACTAAGGCACAAAGATAAAATGTTAAATAAAGCTTTGTGTCTTTGTGCCTTAGTGGCAAAAAATAAAACCTACAAAAAGAATAGAAAAAATGAATAACATCAACAAAAAAGAACGCCTGGAAATTCTTAAACTTATTGATTCCGACTTTGAAATTTTACGCGGGCATCCCCTGCCTTTAGGCGCCGCCATGGTTCGGGATGGAATCAATTTTGCCGTATTTTCCAGTCATTCCGAATCAGTTTCCCTGGTTATCTTTCCTCAAGACAGCGACGAACCTCTTTTTGAGATTCCTTTAGATGAGCGTTATAATCGTACCGGCAATATCTGGCATGCCTTTGTTTCGGGATTAGACGCCGGAATACGTTACGGTTACAGGATTGAATGTAGTAAAGAATATATAGGGCAGGACGTAAACTGCAATAACCAAATTGTTTTATTAGACCCCTACACCAAAGCTGCTACCGGCGGGGCTGATTGGGATAATCCTTTCAAAATTTTGCGCGGCGGTAAAAAACGCACCTTCCGCCTGTCTATGATTATCGATGATATTTATGATTGGGAATTAGATCAGCCGTTGAATATACCTTTAAAAGATACAATTATTTATGAATTACACGTTCGCGGCTTTACCCGACATCCTTCTTCAAAAACGCAAGCCAGGGGGACGTTTAAGGGCTTAATAGATAAAATTCCTTATTTAAAAAAACTGGGTATTACCGCTGTTGAACTCATGCCTGTCACGGATTTTGACGAAACCGGCAATCCGCGTATTGATCCCAAAACCGGTAAAAAGCTGCATAATTTTTGGGGATATGATCCGATCGGTTTTTTTGCGGTAAAAGCGGCTTACGCTCAAAATAATAGAGACGGCGGGCAGGTGTACGAATTTAAAGATATGGTTAAAGCTTTCCACAAGGCGGGCATAGAAGTTATTTTGGATATGGTTTTTAATCACACTTCCGAAGGAAATGAAAAGGGCGATATATATAATTTTAAATGCCTGGATAAATCCGTTTATTACCTTTTAGACGCCCAAACAGGAGATTATCTCAACTATTCCGGCTGCGGCAATACATTGAACTGCAATCATCCGGTTGTCCGCGATATGATTTTAGACAGCTTACGCTATTGGGTTATGGAAATGCATATTGACGGTTTCCGCTTTGATTTAGCTTCAATTTTAGGACGGGGACGCGACGGGTCGGTTTTATCAAATCCGCCGCTTATCGAACGCATTGCCGAAGACCCGGTTTTAGCCAAAACAAAGCTTATCGCCGAAGCATGGGACGCAGCCGGTTTATACCAGGTCGGCGATTTCCCCCATTGGCAGCGCTGGATGGAGTGGAACGGTAAATTCCGTGATGATATTCGTAAATTTATTAAAGGCGATCCGGGTATGGTTTCCAAATTAGCGATGCGTCTTTCCGGCAGCTCCGACCTTTACCAAGATGACGGCAGAGAACCGTTTCACAGCGTTAATTTTGTAACCTGCCACGACGGCTTCACTTTGAACGACCTGGTTTCGTACAACAATAAACATAATTTAGCTAACGGCGAAGATAATCTCGATGGATCTAATAATTGTATAAGCTGGAACTGCGGCGAGGAAGGGGACACAGCTTCCGAAGCCGTAAAAACCCTGCGCCAAAGACAAATGCGTAATTTTGCCGCCGCATTACTGCTTTCTCAGGGAGTGCCCATGATTTTAGCCGGCGATGAATTCGGGCGTACACAAAAAGGAAATAATAACGCCTATTGCCAGGATAATGAAATCAGTTGGGTCGATTGGAATTTGGCTGAAAAGAACGCCGCTTTGCTGCGCTTTTTTCAAATCCTTATTCAGTTTCGTAAAAATCATCCCAACCTGAGAAGAACCCGTTTTGAAGTAAAAACCATTGACGGCGCGCCCGAAATGAACTGGCACGGATTTAAATTAAATCAGCCGGATTGGTCTTATGACTCGCGTTCGCTTGCCGTGCATTACGCCGCCAATAAAGAAAATAAAGACACTGATATTTTTATCATATTTAACGCCCACTGGGAAGAACGCCGCTTTGAATTGCCCAAATTATTTTCATCAAAAACCTGGCGCCGGGTAATGGATACCACGCTGCCGCCGCCGCATGATATTGTTGAAGAAGGAAAAGAAGCTGCCCTTGATATGCAGGACTATTATCCTGCCGGGGCAAGGTCTGCGGTTTTGTTGATTGGAAAATGAGACTTGGCGTTAAACACATAAGGGCTGGCAAACTGCCGCGCCGGGTCTATTGCCACTCATCTTCCTATCTCCGGATCGTTCAGATAAATCAGAATCTTCACTTAGTTAAGATAATCCCATAAGCCAAAATGGTACTTGTTTGCCAGTCTTTTCATAAAAAGGTTTACCTTTATTTTTGGATAAACTGGTAAACCGTGTTATCGAAATAAAAGATGGAAAATTACAGGAATACATTGGCGATTATATAAACTATTTAAATAGAAAGGAACAAGCCCAAGAGGAAGTTGAATCCAATCAAAAAAAATTAAAAAACCGCGAGGCAGGGAAGAATGGTTAGGGGGCACGCCAAATCTTTTAATATGCGCTATTATGTTCTTTGATATATTTATTGCAAATTTTATACTAGCTGATTTTGAAAAATAAATTATAGTTGATTTTCTGAACGATACAATTTAAATTTAAAAAAAATAATATTAATATACCTTAAGACTTGCAATTCAATATTCCTATAAACATCATATTATTAAAAAAGGAGGTGGTAGGATTATGCGTAAGGTGTTTTGTTTTTTAGTTTTCTTATTTTTATTTACACTTATAAGTTGTGAAACAACTGTCCTGGAGCCATCTAATAGATATACAATATTTACAATTTCACTCTCCCAAAAAGCCCATATTAAAATAGTTATAACGGATAGTTATGATAACCACATAATTACACTAATCG
>JAUXGF010000379.1 GCA_030622395.1 Calditrichaceae bacterium | reverse complement strand
GGCAGCATTCCGTTAGCGAAAACACGGGCCCGCACAACCATGATACCATCTATCGGAATTGGATAGCTATAAACCTCAGAAGTATCCGCCGGTTCGCTGCCGTCCAATGTATAACGAATAAACCGGTCACCACCCTCCGCAGTCAGCTCTAAGAAAAATTGATTATCATAAAAACCGCCATTATAAGAGAATTGCACATGCGGGGCAAATTCCTGGTAGCCGTTTGTGATATTTGCGGTGCCCGGCGTGGATTCATCAAAATAGTACCATTGATTGCCGCCGTCCGGCTGTCTGCCGAGAGAGATATCCGCCGGGATAGGCCCAAATTCAATATGGTCAATAGTCTGTCCCTGCGCATCAATTAAAATGAGTTCTTCCCCGGATGAACTGATCTTGAAGGTTGCGTGCAACTCCTGCTGTTTTGGGAAATTTAGAACGGGTGAAGAGCCGCGCATATCCTGCGGGATATAATTCATTTCCAATGTCAGAAACGGTATTAAGGTCAGATCGGTTGAATATAGTTGATCATTATGTACCTGAACGGCTAATACATTGGCCCCGTTTTGCAGAATGGATTGGATACTTTCTATTTCAAATTCTTCCGGAGATCCGCCGCAGTACATTTGCGCTTCGTGATCCGAATCGGCAAATTGATCATAAGGGGGCGGTATACCTACAGAGCCAATATTAGCACGGGCAATTTCAACATTATTAAGATAAGCCACAAATGCATCATCATAATCGATATGCAGGAAGAAGTTAGATACTTCATTCGGTTTTTCTACATAAAATTCTTTACGAATAAAAACCGAAACAGGGCCGGGCTGGAAAGGATCATCGGGGCCAACATCGGTGGAGTCGTCTCCATCGCCATAACCAAAACCGCTGGGGCCTTCCGGCCAGGAAGAAGCGTTAAAATCAAGTGTGCGCCAGATTGCCGGTGGTTCTTCCGTTCCGATAAAATTGCGCCAGATATCGCCCCAATCGATAATGGTCTCATAATGTACAGCAGGGATCTGTGACGCCTTATCCGAAGCAAAAACGATTAAGAAACTATCCGGTTCAATAACAACCGGCGGGAAAGTCCATTTAAAGGGCTCTAAAGCATTCTCAGATAAACCATAATTGGTTAAATCAATCGTAGTGGTATCGGCATTAAAAATTTCCAGCCAATCGGAGTATTCGCCGTCTTTATCTGCGAAGGTCAATGCATTAGAGGACATAATCTCGTTTATAAATAATCCCTGGCTATGGACGCCAACTATTAGATTAAACAATATAAGCACTACTATAATTTTTTTTGTCATTTTATAATTATTTGTGTTCTATGTCGTGCAGAGCCTATTATGGCCTCTGTTATCTCTTCATATTTTAAATTCATTCTATCCATGTTTCATCAGTGTCAATCTGTGGCATTACTCAACTCTCTTTAATATACCCACTCCTCGACATAGAACCATTATTTGTAAACCTCCAAACATGAATAAAATCATCTTTTACTTAGCGCACAGCCGGAAAAGCAGCGACTCTTAATTTTGTACAGCCATAGGGAACTAATTCAATTTCTTTCGCCGCATGCTTGTATTTTTTAGGATACCAGTAAGGGCTGTAAGGAATCGGCCCGGTTATACCGCCGTACATTTGCCATTCGGGCATTTTCTTGGCTTTGGCGATTATTTTAACCGGGGCGTTCTCTAAAGTCCACGGCAAATCCGTTACTTCAAATTCTTTTACGATAAAAGTCGTGTCCGGATGATTAATATAATTTCTCATCAATCCATAATTCCAGGGGTCTTTTGAATATACTTCATAATCAGCGTACGGTTCGTCCCCGGCGATTTTTTTCCATTCTTCTTTTAAACCAAGGGCGTAAACAAGCGGACCGCGTTCCACTGCCGCCGACCTTTCATGCCAAAAAGAGATTTGTACCTTCATGGGTAAATGCAATTCAAGGACGTCGCCTTTTTTCCAGCGGCGGGTAACTTTTGTAATTGATCCTGCCTGCGGTTTGCCGTACTCTTTGCCATTGACATAAACGACTGCATTTTTACACCATCCCGGAATACGCAGATAAAACGGAAAGGCTGTTTCTTTTCCCTTTTTATAGATAAACTTGATCCTGTCTTTAAAGGGATAACCTGTTTCTTCAACAAAGGTAACCTGCACATTGTCCCCCACTTTAGCGGTTACTTCCGACGGCGCATAAATTAAAGCAGCCAGACCATTATCCTGTGTGGCATGCCACAGATTGTTCACATATTTAGGCCAGCCCTGGTGATAATTAGCAGTACAGCAGCCATAGCCTGTTTCCAATCCAAATAAATTTTCAGTTTCGTCATGTTTTGTGCTGAAATTATGCCATTCACGGTTACATACTACTTGATTAGCTAATTGATAATATTGCCTGGCGCAATGATCAGGCTTCAATAATGCAGGCAGAGCGTTCAAAGCCGCTTTTTCCAACCAATCGCCGTATTCAGGATCCCCGGAAATTTGCAGCATGGTTTCCAGGCTGAACATATATTCAACAACGGTGCAGCTTTCCGTTCCTCTGGTCGGATCTTTTCCGGCTAATAATTCATCGGCTGCCCATAGACCGTAAACCTGCCCGTGATTTTTCATCAACTTATCTACGCCTGTTTTAACAGCCTTCAGGTAACGATCATCTTTTGAATATTGATACCAGACGCCCGGTTGTTTAACGCCCATGCCTGTATTAACGCCGTGCCAGTCCCAGTCTTGCGCGTCAGCGCTTTCGAAACGTTCTGTCCAGCTTAAAGTTTGCTCAAAAATAATTTCACCCAGCTCAATCAGAAAAGGATCGCCTGTATAATTATATAACCAGTAAATGCTGGCAAGATTTTCACCACCGCGGCTTTTTGCCCAGTGCGTCCAGTGGTTAAGCGGTTTTTGTTTGATCTGCTTTAACTGGTATTGAAAATATTTAGTCATAAAATCCAATACTTGTTCATCCTGCGTGGCTTCATAGTAAGATTGCGTAACCTTTAACATGACCATGTGCGGCCACCAGTCTTGCTTGGCTTTTTCCTGCCATTTTTGCCGTCGTCCCCATTTGGAATCTTCAAAAGCGCGGGATGTATCCGGTACGGGTCCAAAATATCCATCTGCTTGTTGGTGATCAAGACTGTAATCAATCCACTTTTTAGCCTTTTTAATCAGCTCTTTATCATTCAAAATGTAAGCCAGCGGTACAAGACCGTCCAGCCAATAAGGTCCCCGTTCCCAGGCGTCGCCGCTGCCGCCTAACCAGCCGTTATTCGAATCTACGTCTTTCCAGATTTCATCTAAATGACCGGTCATACCCTTTGCGGCTAATTTCAATTGATGACCAATCCAGCCCTTTGGTTTGATGCTGCCGATTGGCAAAGCGATATAGGGATTTTCAATTAGCGGTTCGCGGTTTGAGATATAATTGATGTTTTTTGCCTGAATTGTTAAAGGCGTCAATATCATAATTATTAATATTAATGATAGATTTCTTAATAATTTTTTTGTTGAATACATTTTGTCTCCTTTTTTAATATTTGTAGTGTCAATAATTTTTACTAATTTTCAATTTAACCTTCTATTTTCAAACAGTTTAAATCAATCCCCTCTTAAAAAAGGGGGCTAGGGGGTTGTCCGAAATAAGGATACACTAAAAAGAAGTTCACAAAGCAATT
>JAUXGF010000439.1 GCA_030622395.1 Calditrichaceae bacterium | reverse complement strand
TTTTGGCGCTTTTGGTCAGGCTGAGTATCGTAAAGATAATTTATCGACTTTCGCAAATCTGTCTTTAAATCAGACCGGTTATGAACGGATTGACTATTTTAATTTCTTAGACAGCGATCCGGATCAGAGTACCGGCTTTCAAAATTTCCTGGGTTATACTGTAAAAGCAGGCGCGAATTACAATATTAACCAGAATTTGAATGTTTTTGTTAATGGTGGTTATATTTCTAAGGCTCCGGGCTTCGATAATGTTTTTCATTATAACAATGATTTATACAAAGATGTAGAAAATGAAACGATTATGGCGGTTGAAGGCGGCATTGGTTATGCCACCGACTGGTTTGCGATTAATTTAAATGGTTATCATACCCAATGGGCTAATAAATCTATTCAAACATCTGTAGAAGATACTGCCGGTGTAGAATATTATTATAATGTATCAGGTTTAGGCGCACTTCATCAGGGTGTTGAATTAGACGCCCGGGTTATTGCCAATGAAAATCTGGAATTCAACGCTGCAATTGCTTATGCTTACAATCGCTGGACCAACGATGTAAGTTCTATTGTAGCTCTTGAAAGCGATCCGACTCAAACTAAAAAAGTTGATACTTATGCAAAAAATGTAAAAGTTGGCGATGCGCCGATGACTCAGGTGGCTCTTGATTTAACCTACCGGGTAGCTCATGGCAAACGTGCTAATTTTTACTTCAATCCTCAGTATATTTATTTCTCAAGATTATTCGCGCAATTCGATCCTGAAGATAGAGGCGACGGCGATCCTCAACCTTGGCGTTTGCCGGATTATGGGGTCTTAAATTTTCATATTGGTTATAACTTCCGTTTTACCGACTCAATTGTAGATAAAATGTCAATCAGCTTAAATCTATTTAATGCGTTAGATAGAGAATATATTACAGATGCAGATGATGGGTATGATCATAAATCTTACGATGCCAAAGTATACTATGGGCGAGGTAGAAACATGAATTGCGGCATTTCTTTTGTATTCTAATTGAGAATATTTAGACAAAAAAGGGTCTGTTATATTTAACAGACCCTTTTTTTATTAAATTTAAAATTGACTCAATAATCTCATTAATAATTATCCTTCTATTATTAGCCTGTTTTTAATTAAAATAATATATTGTGTTTGTCTCAACATAATTAATACTTTAATATAGTAGATTTAAATATTAATTTGCCCAATATTTCTAATTTTGATAACTTATAAAATATTATAAATTTTATTAAAAAGTCCATATAATTATTCAATTAAAACAATCATGCAGCTAATAGCCGAAAATATTTCAAAATATTTTGCAGATAACCGTATTTTCAAAAATATTAATTTCCAGATAAAAAGCGGACAAAGTCTGGCTATTATTGGTCCAAATGGTTCAGGGAAATCTACGCTTATCCGAATATTAAGCAATTTAATCCAACCTACCGAAGGAAAAATAATTTATAAAAATACCGGCGGTGAAATCAAAAAGGAGAATATTTATAAAAACATCGGACTGGTTGGTCCATATTTGGAATTATATCAAGATCTCTCGGCTAAAGAAAATTTGACTTTCTTTTCAAAGATAAAAGGAATCAGGGAAAGCGATAAGCGGATTAATGATTTGATGAAACGCTTAAAATTATCCGGTAGAGAAGATGATTTAGTAAAGGCTTATTCATCGGGAATGAAGCAGCGCTTAAAATATGTTTTTGCCATGCTCGGTCAGCCGGAGGTTTTATTCATTGACGAGCCATGCGCAAATTTAGATGAAGAGGGCATTAAAACGATTTATGAAATATTAGCCGAACAGAAAAAAGATAAAATCTTAATTATAGCGACAAACGATTCGGATGATTTACGATTCGCAGATTGGACGGTGGCGGTAAATGTATAAAGCGTGGTTAATTTTTAAAAAGGACTTGCAGCAGGAATTCAAAACAAGGTATGCGGTTAATGCAATTTTACTTTTTGCGGTAGTAACTCTTACCGCAGTATCGTTTTCAATTGGCGCTTATACTGCGAGCAGGGAAGTGCTGGCTGCTTTATTATGGATTATTTTATTCTTTTCGTCCATGTCGGGACTTTCGCATATTTTTGTCAGAGAAGAAGAAACGCATACGGCTGACACGTTAAAATTGGTTGCCCCGGCGACAAGTATTTTTTTGGGTAAATTTTTGTTTAATGTAATTCTTTTATTCCTGCTTGAGTTGATTATCGTTCCTTTGTTTTTGGGAGTAATGAATTTACAAGTAATAAATTTTACTCTGTTTTTTATTACACTTTTTTTGGGCAGCATCGGGCTGGCTGGCGGGGGAACTATTATAGCGGCTATTATTTCCAAAGCCGGCGCTAAGGGAGCTTTATTTACTGTGTTGTCATTTCCGGTTTTACTGCCCGTTTTAATCAGCGGGATAAGCGCTACAAAAATTTCCGCAATCGAGCAGAGCATGGGGGCTGCGACAGGCGAGCTGCAAATGCTGTTTGCTTATGACGTTGTGATTATTACCGCTTCCGTTTTGCTGTTTGATTTTGTTTGGAATGAATAGTGAAGCTAAGAAGTAGGAAGTAGGAAGTATAAGTTTAGCCCTTTGAAAAGTAATCAAATATTGGTGATTCGTTTCTCTTCCCATTTTACTAAGGCTTGTGATTATACACAAATCTTAGCCGAAGGGTAAACGTTCCGCTCCTATGGATCTGAAAATATTTTGTGGGGCTGTGGATGTGGGGACATCGTAGAGACGAGGCAGTGCCTCGTCTCTACAGTGAATATCACATATACATTTGAATATTTAAAGAAAAATAGCCCGGTAATTTTAAAAATAAAGCCCCATTTACCCACAGGGAGGCTGCGCCTGGGGCGAAATGTTTATAGAAAAAATATACCACCAAAATAGGGAAGCCCCAGCGGGGCGACATGAAGGATGATAATCTCGTCGGGTTGTAACACAATTGTTATTCCAAAATAATATGTGTATAACGATGAGTTT
>JAUXGF010000338.1 GCA_030622395.1 Calditrichaceae bacterium | reverse complement strand
GGTGCCGAGAGTCGGAAAAGGTAAGTCTCTGATATATCTTCCATCTAAATTATAGATTTTTACCTGTGTATAGGCATTGTGCTGGTAAACAACATAGATGTGACCGGCTACTCCGGTAATATAGGACAATTTATCTTCTTTGCTTTCGGGGATGAATACCCGCCAATTTTCCTTTTCCGGTTTGTCAACTTCAGTAACGTACACCATATTTAAAGAAGCTTCGGAATCAGTTTTGATAAATATTTTATCTTCAATAAACGTAACTGAATATTGCGCGTCAAATCCGGTTGCTATCGGAATAAGCGGATCATCAGAACCTAATTTTTTATAATACACTTCGTTTTTATTAAACAAACCGCGATTATAAACTTCATATTTACCATCTTCCGTAACATAAACGCTATGAAAGTACTCTTTTACTTTATCATCATAAAATACTTTTTTATCCTGATTAGCCGGCGTGCCTAATTTGTGAAAATATACTGAATGCCAATAATTTTCTTCCCCTTCAGGCGCTTCGCCTTTTAAGGGTTTTGCCATGTAATAAAAACCGGAATTATCGGGCATCCAGGACGATACGTATTGTTTCCATCCTTTTAATGAGTCCGATAAAATCTTTTTTGTGGCAACTTCCATTACGCTAACCACCGGATTTTCGTCGCCGCCCCTGGCTTTTCCAAAGGCTATGTATTTCCCGTCGCGTGAAGAAGAAACTCCATGAAGGGTTTCGGCAGCATCCCATTTATTCGGATTGATTAATTCTACAGGCTCGGCATTTTCATTTTCTTTTGTATTGTAAATCCATTTCTCATCATCTTTCTTTTTTGAAGAGAAAAATATTCTCTCGCCATTAAGCACTCTCCATGGAACGCTTTCATCATCATAGCGCCATAATTCGTTAAATCTTTTAATTAAAAATTCCCGCTGAGGTAAGCTGTCAATAATTGACCTTGTCAGCTCTTCCTGCTTTTCCGTCCACTCTTTAACTTTTGCATCGTCTCCATTTTCCAACCATTGATAATTATCAATAAGTACAGTCCCATGCAATGTATCCTTTACGGCAATCTTTTCTGTTTTTGGATATTTAACTTTAGCGTTGCCTGCGCCGGCAAATAAAAACTGCAATGTTACAGAGATTGAAACAAAAAACAAAATTAACGAAGTCATTTTCTTCATTGTTAGGTTCTCCTTTTATGATTATTTATTCAACTATATTGTTCCAATTCTTGTAACACCTCAGAAAGGTGGGTACAAAATAGATCGTTATATAGATTAACGAAGCGTCAGCATGTATCAGAACCGCTACCGCTTAACTCTGATACAAGGGCGTAGTGGTGGTCTTTGTTACGCCATTCCACATTTAATCTGAGGGTATTACCAATTAATTGATATATTTTTATAAAATTGGTTTGCAAATAGGACGTTAATAAAATTGAAATATTGCAAGTCATTCTAATTAGCGCCTCAACGAAAATACATATTTTTGTCATTTAGATCCCGATAATCGGGAAGAAATCTGTAACCCCTTGATATTTAGAGGCAAAAGATTTCTCGCTCCGCTTCGAAATGACAGTTTTTGTGATTTCATTATTTGAATTTATAATTTTATTTTACCCTGTAGAATAATTAAAATTATTTAAGAAAATAGAAAGAAATATTCAACAGAGTGAATTTATTATTTGTGATTATTTCCGGTTTATCCGGCTTAGGTTATTTGTTAAGCGGCTGCCACTCGCCGAATGTCTCGATATTAACTTCAACCTGCGCATCGGTTTCATATTCCTGATTATAATTGTAATACCAGCCCAGATACTTGGAATCGCCGCCGCCTTGTGTAGTGATTAGAAAACGGTTGGAAAGATTTCCAATATTCATAGCCCGGTCTCGTGATAATTTTTTATCTCCGCCAGAAGGGTCGATAGGAATCCAGCCGTAATTTGGAAGATACACTTCCGCCCAGCGGTGGAAAACATCGTCAAAACTGGCGTCATCGCCGCGCACAACAATCGAACCCACATAACGCGCCGGCAGACCAGCGGCGCGGGCAAGAGCGATAAAACTCAAGGTGTATTCCGAACAGGAGCCGCTGCCGCGCTTTAACACAACCGGCGCGACATTCCAGCCTCCTTCCAGTTTATATTCCAGCGTATTGCGCAGATAATCAAATATTTTACGAGCCATCCGGTAAGGATTCTTTTCATCCCCGACAATTTTCTTAGCCAAATCCTGAATATAGGGATCGGCGGTCATGTATTTACTGCCGTCAGCCGTGTACAATCTACGAATATCTTTGGGAATGTCAGCTATCGTTCCACAGCGATCAGGGAAAATATAATAACGGATAGAAGATATTTCCGCCTCGACTTCCATAATAGATTGGATAACGGCTTCCGATTGGATATTCTTGTAATTAAATACAGCTATAGGTTGATTCCATCGGTCTTTTTTAATTGAATAGTCTTGGGGAGAAAATGTCTTGCTAAGGATTTTTTGTTGAGGCATATTTTCAGGCACGGCAATATAGGCGTTAAGATTTTTCAGACTGCCCTTCCCATATATTTTAACCTCATGGGTGAAAGTAATTTTTGCCTTGCGCGTATCTTCCAGATAATAAAGGTCATCATCCCGGCGCACTAATTGATATATCTCATCATTTTGATAATCAACATTCCAGATGTATTTACCGTCCCAGGCTAAACCGCGTGGATAAGGCCCGGGCGATTTAAGTATGATAATTACTTCCCCGCTGTTTGGATCGATCATATAAATTTCGTCTTTCATGCGGTCGGCGCACCATAAATACTTTCCGTCAAAAGCGAGACCCTGCGGATATGAAGCGGGGGCGTCAATGGTTTGCACCGCTGTGCCGTCGCTCAAATCAATTTTCATAATCTTCTTCTTTTTGTAATCACCGACCCATAAAGTAGCGCCGTCCCAAACCAATCCATCGGGATTATCGGAAGGCGTATCAATTGTATAAAGAATAGCGCCCGTTTTTGAATCGACTTTGAAAATCTTTTTCTGCTTGCTGTCCACATTCCATAAATATTTTCCATCCCAAGCCAGACCCATCGGCCAAAATCCCGGCGACGGTATCTGCGATAAAATTTCACCGCTGCTAATATCCAGCTTAAAAAGCTTATCCGCTTTATAATCGGCGACCCAAAGATTTTTACCGTCAAAAGTCATTCCCGTGGAAAATGAATGGGGGGCGGGGAATTTCTTAACTACTTTACCCGGATGCGCTGATAATGCCGCGCATAAAAAGATAAAAGTAATCAATACAGAAAAAAAATATTTTTTTAACATAATGTTTTCCTTTTATAAATTTATAATTGATAATCCCAAATTATCGGTTATATATTATGAAATAAATTATAAGAATTTACTAAAATAAAAGTGGTTTGCAACTTAGTAAAAAATTATTTCTATTAATACAGAAATGCGACCCCTCTTGGTCCCCGCCTCCCTGCCTCTGCCGGCCGGCGCGGCGCTTTAAGCGGACGGAATTACTCCAACATCCAGCATCTATTTCGGTTTAACTTTCCCCGACCATTCCGGACTATACAATAAATTATTTAAAGCAATGAATCTACCGGGCTTTTTACGGCTAAAGCGCCTTTATTGCGGCGCGCCCATTTCGCCTGGTCACCGTTTATTGTGGAAAAGGATAAATTTTTTTGCCCAGGAAACATAAGCTTGTTCTGATGCTTTAATAATTTGTTCTTGTTTTTTCTTTTATTTGGTCAAGTAATTTTTTATTAGACATATTCTATTCCATTTCATATATTATTGCGTTATTTTTTTTGAAGCCTTTTGAAAATATAGCGATAAGGGCAAAAAAATACAAAGGGTATTATGCGGAACTTATATAGATAATATGAAAAATTCTACTTTTGGATATTATACGGAATGAATCAACGTAATATTAACTTGTTACTTAAATAATTATAAAACGATAAAGTTACTTAGAATTTATTATGAAATGGTGGTGTTATGCAGAACCGTTCCGCTCACTTACAAGTTATACCGCTGTTCAATAGTGAAAAATATTACCAGGGTTTTTGTTTTATT
>JAUXGF010000175.1 GCA_030622395.1 Calditrichaceae bacterium | reverse complement strand
TCATATTGGGCATTCAATATAACCCTGTTGGTAATAAAAATCATAGTTGCAAGGATCATTTTTTTGTTTCATTGCAAAGTTCAAATTTTTTTCACAATTTCGCAACTGTTATTAATCTTTTTCCCGCCAATTAAAAATAAATAATCCCTTATTCTTTGCTCATATAATGTAGTTGTCGGGTGCGGTGCATAGTCCCCGCCTGCGGAACGGGCTTAGCTTTTAGAAATAGACAGATTTATGGTAAACGTCGCAGCGATCCATGCCTTATTACGTTAGGGACACATAAGAAATTTTGTTATTTTAAAATAATGCACTTTTTGCTTTTAGTAAAATGCCTGCTGGAAAGTTTATAAATGTAAACTCCAGAAGATAAATTCTCTACTCTAAAGCTAACACGATGAAATCCAACATTTTTTTTCCTTTAAAAATTGTCATTACTTTTTCTCCCAATAAATTATATAAAGATAAATCAATATTGGAAACTTTATTTAACTGAAATTCTATATTAGTTTTTGGATTGAATGGGTTTGGATAATTCTGATGGAGAACACCATTCATTGGCGGGTCGCTTGAAGGTTCTGTATCAACACCCACAAGGATGCTCACCGCCTCGTTGATCAATCGCGTATGACTATAGATGGCAGGGTCATCCTCAGGGAGATTGATCGGTATCTCGTTAGGGCCAATTCCCGTAGTGTAGTATGGGAACACCCAGCTTTGGAAAATGCTGTGGTCGGGCTTCAGATTTGCATCGTGGACAAAGTTGACCCAATTCATAGTTCCAGCGTAATATGTACTATCGTTATACTCATCGGGCTCCCAATACTGACTATCATAATAAGTATCGAAGAAAATTACACCAAATTCTATGTCATGCGCATTAAGAAATGATTTCAATTCCGCCAGATCAGCCGCTACATCTATGTTTATTCCGAGTGAGATGTAATGGTCAACTCGGGGTCCATGGACATCTACATGTAAGAAAGAAAGGGAAACACCTCGCGCCTCAAGGGCGATAACCCATTCTTTTAGCTGATCAGCTCCCACTTCAGGATAGAGTTCGATATGTCCGATAGAAACCGAAGGATACCATATTTTCATTTGTTGTATATAAGCGGCTACATGATCAGCCAAACTGCCCAAGGAATCAACGAGACACGGTCTTGGGTCTGTTTGGCCTGTATAGATATAGTAGAATTCGGAGTACCATTGCCTAATGGGTTCATCCATCGCCAGATAACGGACAATCCCACCGTTCGATTGTACGTTCTGTATAACATTTATTGACCCATCAAGCGTAAGATTAAATATGTACTCACTCGTTGAGCATTCAATGGGATCATAAGACATAATAGGACCGGCAAAAAACGACTCGGCAGCGATGTCAATCCCCCATTGCCCTAATTTGGAAAAAGCCTGAACATTCACAAAGTTATCAAGATGGTTATCACCGCAGTTGTAGGCTGGATGTCCGACGCAGCCCCAACCTCCGGTACCCACCTGTACCGTATAGAACTTGAACACATCTATCTTCGATCTGGCGGAGTCCCATTGTTCCGGTTGGTTAAATAGGTCTAACATATCCACGCTGGCAAGGTTAGGAGTGAACCAAATCTGATTCTGTGATTTCACTTCATTCGTCAAAAGAATCAACAACAGAAAAAGAATCATCCATCTAAATACGGAATTTAAGGACATTTTCATATTTGCAACATCGCGCGCATGTTCCTTATCTTTAAATTTAACTTCTGTTGGAAAAGTGTAATTGTTTAACCATTCAAGTAAATGCTCTCCATAAGCTCCAATCATTTGCGTTTGAGGATAATGAACATGTGTATCGATAAATCCGGAAGTGATTAAACTTCCAGAATAATCAATTAAATTATGATCGCTATTTATAAGGTTTTTCAAATAGCTATAATCTCCAATCTTTTAAATAATTTTATCTTCAATAAAAACTTTAGCCTCGTTATCACCTACTTTTAAGGGATCATTTTTTTTTCACAATTTCGCAACTATTATGAATCTTTTTGCCGCCCTTTATCTATCTAAAGATGTAGTTGTTGGGTGCTTTTAGAAATAAGGTAGATTTATGGTAAACGTCGCAGCAATCCATGCCTTATTATGTTTACGTTAGAACGCCTTTAAATTAAACTTAAACTACGGACAATCTTGAATTTTGACAGGAGGTTTGACTAATCTTCCAAAAAATCCTTTATCTAAATCTGTTGATAGTCTACTTGAAAACTGACTGTCTCTCTCAAGAAGTTTTATAGCTTGTTCTTTTAAACGATCCCGATGTAACCAAGGATCATAAAACTCTGATCCTCTTAATAAGGTAACCAAAACTGAAATCTCTTCAATTGTTAAGTCTTTTATTTTAATATTATAATAGCCTTTAGCTGCTTTTTCAATACCATAAAAACCATTTCCAAAATCAGCTACGCTCAATATTGTACTAATTGCTTCATCTGCTGTCCAATTTCGGCTAACCCAAACTGTCGCAGTCATAAATGCATATTGCCATTCAAAGCTAGATGACCAATATGGATTCGTTCTACTCAGAATTACACGGGCTGATGATATAGCAATTGAGCCATTTTTTTTGCTAAATATATTAAATAAACACAAAGAAACCATATCACATGATTTTTCTCCACCCAACACTAACCATGAAATTTGTAAAATAGCTTCGGAATATATTTTTGATGTAGGATTTCTATCATCTGGTAATTTAAACGTTCCCCAATAATAAATCCCTTCAAATATTATGAAACACACAATAATGAAAATGAAAAGACTTTTTATTAGTTTTTTTATAAACATATTGGGAAGCCACTTATGTTTAGTCTATTAAAATATTGGCGTTTAACGTCCAAGCTGAGGGGCTGGGCAACGATAACCGAAAAACTATGATAAGGTAAAAATTACCGGTTAAATACTGACTTTCAAAAACGGCACGGCTTTGTCCAGTCCATCTCCAGCGATTTGATATTATGTGCAGTTTTACAGTTCCGTTTCTTCAATTTCTGCTATCTTCATCAGGTGCCTTAGCAACCCTGTTTTCAATGGAGTGTTGCCATGAACAGGAACAGATATGCAGGCAGTATTTCCGACTTTGGCATAAATGTGATGACTTCCATTTATATGTTTCAATTTCCACCCGTTGGAATCTAAGATGCGACAAAATCGTTTTCCGCTAACTGCCTTCAAACTGCTATCTCCATCACTTTGTCTTTTTCTGAAATAGCGATGTCTTGAATATCTACGGAGAGACAACCTTCGACAGCTTCGTAAATGTTGCTTAACAATTCGTCAAAGGAATCACCTTGAGTGGCGCATCCTGGGATGGACGGCACTTCTGCCCAATATCCACCTTCCTCTGCTTCATGTATTACTACTTTCAATTTCATAATATACCCCTCATTTATTGAGCAGATCACGACCCGGACATAACCAGCGCAAATTAAAGCGGCTAATATATTTCAAGAAACAATTATCCGGCCCGGGTCGAAAAGTTTACAAAACCCGGAAAATATTTTTTTAGTAATCCAATAACATTTAGAATTTCATCCGTAATTGAACCATAAACTCGTTACAAAGATCAACGAAGCGTTACACTGTATCAGAGACCATCCCGATTCATCGGGAGGCAGGCCGCTTCGCTTAACTCTGATACAAAAAAAATAATAAAGTAAAAAATATGGGGTTCGTTATTCGGCTTTGTCTTCATTCTCATTTTGTCCGGATTCTTCCAGGCCTAATTCAACCCGCACCTTTTGCGTAATTTCCTCAAAAATATCCGGGTTCTCTACAAAGAAGCGTTTTACATTTTCCCGTCCCTGTCCCAGGCGCGTTTCATTATATGAAAACCATGTGCCGGATTTATCAATAATTTTAAGATCTACAGCGTTATCCAAAATATCGCCTTCTTTAGAAATGCCTAATGAATACATAATATCGAATTCAGCTTCACGGAAGGGGGGAGCCATTTTGTTTTTAACCACTTTAACTTTAGTGCGGTTGCCAACCATCTCGCCGGCTTCTTTTATAGTGGCGATACGCCTGATATCCATGCGGATAGATGTATAAAACTTAAGCGCCCGCCCGCCGGTTGTCGTTTCCGGGTTGCCGAACATTATGCCTATTTTTTCACGGATTTGATTGATAAAAACAACGCTGGTATTTGATTTGCTGACCGTGCCGGTTAATTTACGCAAAGCTTGTGACATTAAACGCGCTTGCAGACCCATGTGGGCGTCGCCCATTTCGCCTTCAATTTCCGCTTTAGGAACAAGCGCGGCAACCGAGTCAATTACGATTATATCTAAGGCGCCGCTGCGTACAAGAGTTTCAACTATTTCCAGCGCCTGCTCGCCGTTATCCGGCTGGCTGACTAATAAATTGACTGTATCGACTCCTAAATTTTTGGAGTATGCGGGATCTAATGCATGCTCAGCGTCAACAAAGGCGGCAAGTCCGCCGGTCTTTTGAGCTTCCGCTACGATATGAAGAGCCAGGGTTGTTTTACCGGATGATTCCGGCCCATAAATTTCGGTGACCCGTCCGCGCGGAACTCCGCCGATACCTAAGGCGGCGTCTAATGAAATAGAGCCGGTAGGGATTACGTCCGTTTTTACTTTAGCCTTATCACCTAAACGCATAATTGCGCCTTTGCCAAAATTACGTTCAATCTGGGTTACGGCTATGTCAATGGCTTTTGTTTTATCTTTATTTATTTCCATAAGTAATCATATCTCCGCATTTAAAGAATATATGTTTTATTGTAAAGCCCGATTATTCGGGAAAAGTTTTTCTATTAAAGTCATTCACTGCGCGGTAATTAATAGTCAGTTGTCCCAAAAATCGGGACATCATAAATGGTCATATATTGTCATTGAGATACAACTAATGACTATCAATGACTTCATCCACAGGTAGATTAATGACTTTTTGTTGACGTCTTAAATTTACCATGTATTCCAAAAATTATCTTAAACGGAAGGAGCAAATCACATTCAAAAGAATCTAATATTAATTTTCTATTTGTGCAAAGAATATTTTTGAATAACCTGATATTCAGCGCCGCCGGGTTTGAGAAAACTGCGTATTAGTACGAATTCATTTACTTTAAAGTTGTATGGCTCAAACGGATTATTTTGCACGTAGTCCCAAATAGCGGTAAAATCGCCGGGAAACTTTACTCTGCCTAATGTCAAATGCGGAGAGAAGCGGCGTCTTTCCCGTTCAATCCCTATTTCTTCCAATTTATCTTCAATCCATTTAAATGTGGAATACAATGATTCAGGGGGATCTGCTTTAATGCCGAGCCAGATAACGCGCGGCTTTTTTTTATTTGGGAAAGCTCCTATTTCGGATATGCTCAGTTGGAATGGCCGGGTAATCGCTTGATTACTGATAAGATTGGCAATTACTTTGTCAGTTATAGCGGCAGGCTGATTGCCGATAAATTTTAATGTAAGATGAAGATTCTCAGCTTTAACCCATTTGATTTTGGGAGCGGCAGCTTTTAGATCATTAATATAAAGCTTAATATTTTGTTTTAACTCAACGGGCAGCTCGATGGCTGTAAAACTGCGAATTGTGTTTTCCATAATTGTCCTTAAAACTCACCCATAGCTTACGCTTGAGGCCTCATCGTTATACACATCCTTTTTAGACTATTAATATTTATCCCGATCCTTTCGAGATTACCCGCCTTCATGTCGCCCCGCTGGGGCTTTCTATTTTTGATGGTATATCTTTTTTCTACAAACATATCGCCCCAGGCGCAGCCTCCCTGTGGGTAAACGGGGCTTTTTTTAAATAAACGTGTTGTTTTTCTTCAAATATTCAAATGTATATGTTATAATCACTGTAGAGACGAGGCACTGCCTCGTCTCTACTCTACGATTTCCCCACATCCAATCCTCACAAAATATTTTAGCTCCGTAGGAGCGGAATGTTTACCCTCCGGCTAAGATTTGTGTATAATCACAAGACCTGAGTCGGATGCAGGGACAGTATCTTCTTTGAAAAGTAAGGAGATAATTGTACATTTTTACCTAAATCAATTTTAAACCGATTAAAATTTTAAATGTAGTTTATTTATATTAAAATAAAAGCGGTTTGCAAATTAGTATATTTTAATAGATGATGTCAAGTAGTACGGTAAATAGTTACTATATATTTATTTTCTATTGGCGGGATATTATCCGGTAAAAACAGACGCCCAAAGTATGACGGCGTAGCCAAATGACGCGAAGCAAATGACTTAATGACGTCCCGAAACTTCGGGGCAAATGACCTAATGACAAAGTCTCCATTTTTAATCAATTTGTTTTAGCATGTTCGATATTTAT
>JAUXGF010000268.1 GCA_030622395.1 Calditrichaceae bacterium | reverse complement strand
CTGAACGAAAACTAACCAAAACTGTCATTTCGAAGCGGAGCGTCCCGAGAATCGGGATTTTCCTTGAAAAATGGGGCGTTTAAAGATTTCTCCCTTCGGTCGAAATGACAAAAAGGGACTTTTCGTTCAGACACTAATTAATGATAATCGGCTAAAAAATATGTGCGGCATAGTAGGAATATATAACAGTTTTAAAAAATGCAGTATTGATAAATCATTACTTGAGCGAATGATTGCTACCTTGAAACACCGCGGTCCCGATGACTATGGGTTTTATAATTCAGGCGGAATAGGTTTAGCGCAGTCCCGTCTGAGTATTATTGATATTGCAGGAGGAAAACAACCTATACACAACGAAGACAAAACTATCTGGATAGTCTTCAATGGCGAGATTTTTAATTATATTGAATTAAGAGAACTACTTGAAAAAAATGGACACAGATTTTATACTAAAAGTGATACAGAAGTTATTATTCATGCTTATGAAGAATATGGAATGAATTTCGTAGATCATCTAAACGGGCAGTTTGCGATTGCAATATGGAATGAAAAACTTAAAGAATTAATACTCGCCCGGGATCGTGTGGGAATTCGTCCTCTGTTTTATACAACCCTGAATGACGGAACATTTCTATTTGCTTCGGAAATGAAAGCCATCTTTGCACATCCCAAAATTAAACCGGAAATAGACCCTGCCGGAATAAATCAAATATTTACGCTTTGGGTTAATATACCGCCGAAAACTGTGTTTAAGAATATATGTGAATTACCAGCCGGATATACTTTAAAAATTTCACCAAAGGGCAAAGAGCGACGACAATATTGGAAGTTGTCTTATCCAAATATAAATGAATACGAGCGGCATCCAATAAAGTATTACACGCAAAGGCTGGAAGAATTAATTTATGACGCCGTTACAATTCGTCTAAGAGCCGATGTTCCGGTTGCTTCGTATTTGAGCGGTGGGATTGATTCATCCATAATATCTGCGCTTGTAAAAAAATATCATAATAATAATCTAATTACATTTTCCGTTGCTTTTTCAGATAAAGATTATGACGAACGTCCCTATCAAATGGAAATGGTCAATTTTTTGAATACAGACCATCGTATAGTAGAGGCAAGTTATAACGAAATCGGTAAGGTTTTTTCCGATGTTGTTCGCTATGCTGAGAAACCAATGATCAGAACTGCGCCGGCGCCGTTATATATTTTATCCGGTTTGGTGCGGGATAATAATATAAAAGTTGTTTTAACCGGCGAGGGCGCTGATGAAGTTTTTGGCGGCTATAATATTTTTAAAGAGGATAAAATCCGCCGGTTTTGGGCAAGACATCCTGATTCAAGGATGCGTCCGTTGCTGCTTTCCGCGCTTTATCCATACATAAATAAGAATAAGGGGCAGATAAATTCATTTTGGCAATTATTTTTTAAAAAAGGATTATCTGAAATAAATAACCCGTTTTATTCTCACCGGATTCGCTGGGATAATACATCTCAAATTAAACGTTTTTTTTGCAGCGAGTATCGGGAATTATTTGGCGGTCAGGATCAGCTTTATGACGAACTGCATCAATATATTGATCCGGATATGCAGCGCTGGCATCCGCTTTGCCGCGCCCAATACCTGGAAATGTCGCTGTTTATGTCCGGCTACCTGCTTTCTTCGCAAGGCGACCGTATGATGATGGGACATTCGGTTGAAGGAAGATTTCCTTTTCTTGATCACCGTGTGATTGAATTTGCCAATACTATTCCCCCCGAATATAAAATCAAAGTTCTTAATGAAAAGTATATATTGAAAAAAACATATAAGAATCTTTTACCGGAATCTATTGTAAACAGACCAAAGCAGCCTTACCGCGCGCCGATTTACCAGTGTTTTTTAAAGAATAAAAATAAAATGAATGATAACTTAGCCGTTGAAATGTTGTCGCCTGAAAAAATTGATTCATTTAAATATTTTGATCCTAAAGCTGTTAATAATTTATTAACAAAAATGACAAAAGCCGGGGGAAAAGCAATTTCTGCGCGGGATGATATGGCTGTTGTTGGCATTACATCGATGCAGTTGTTACATCATCATTTTATTGAAATGAAAAATAATTATCATTAAGTCATTTAGTTTATTAAATAACTACAATCACAGCAAACCTTAACAATAGTTTTTTCAATAAAATTAACTTTTCAAATCATAATATATCTTAAATATTTTAATGTGATTTTATATACTATGTTAGTTAATCATTTTTTAGAAATTTCCAGCCAACAATTTCCTGATAAAGAGGCGGCTTGGTGTAAAAACAGTTGGATGAATTTCGGGGAGATAGATGTTTTTTCAAATAAGGTCGGGAATTATTTAAAGGAAATAGGCGTTAAACGCGGGGACAGAGTAGCGCTTTTGTATGAAAACTCGCATGATTATATAATTAATTATTACGGAATTCTTAAAGCCGGCGCTGTTACAGTTGCCTTAAATACAGAAACCACGCCGGAGGCCTTGGCTTATTTGCTAAATGACTGCGGCGCTAAAGCAATTATTACTTCAAAAAAATATTCACGATATCTGCTGCTGGCAATTATAAAAACGCCTTATTTAAAAAATGTAATAATTGATCAGGACGACTTGACCGCATATCAGGAAATAGGACATTGCGATCAGATAAGGTTGAAAGATATTTATGATGAGGGGAGTAAACAAAATCCTGATGTAAGATGTATTGATTTAGACTTGGCTTCTATCGTTTATACTTCGGGCAGCACAGGGAAGCCAAAAGGAGTAATGCTTTCTCATTTAAATATTGTCTCTAATACAAAGTCGATTGTAGAATATTTAAAGTTGACTTCCGAAGACCGCATTATGGTAGTTTTGCCGTTTTATTATATTTATGGTAAATCATTATTGAATACGCATTTTTTTACCGGAGGATCTGTTGTTATAGACAATCGTTTTGCTTTTCCTAATGTTATACTTGATACGATGAAAAAAACAGAGGTTACAGGTTTTTCTGGTGTGCCTTCAACATTTATGATTATGTTAAACAAATCAACCGTTCGTAAGTATAAATTTGATTCGCTTAGATATATTACTCAAGCAGGAGGGGCAATGGCGCCGGCTGTGCAGAAGGAAACGCAAAAAGTTTTCGATCCGGCAGAATTATTTATTATGTATGGGGCAACCGAAGCTTCGGCGCGACTTTCCTACCTGAATCCCGATATTTTAGAGAAAAAACTTGGATCCATTGGTAAAGCCATCCCTAATGTAGAGCTTTATGTAGCGGATAAAAATGGAAAGAAGCTGCTTACGGAACAGGTTGGGGAAATCATAGCCCGCGGTTCCAATATTATGCAGGGATATTGGAATGATCCGCAAGAAACCAAAAAGGTTCTTAAAAAGGGCTGCTATTATACAGGTGATTTGGGCAAAATGGATAAAGATGGGTTTATTTATGTAGTAGGTCGCAGTAAAGATATTATCAAGGTAGGAGGTGAGCGGGTTAGCGCTAAAGAAGTTGAGGAAAAAATCCTGGAAATCAATGAAGTCCACGAGGTGGCAGTTATCAGTGTTGATGACCCTGTTTTGGGAGAGGCAATCAAGGCGCTTATAGTCCCCCGCGATGGTTCAGAAATTGATCAGGAATTTGTAAAGAAAGCTCTAATGAAAAATTTGTCGCCTTATAAACAGCCAAAGTATATAGAATTCCGGAACGATTTGCCTAAAAATGAATCCGGTAAAATTCTAAAGAATGTTTTGAAAGAAGAAGAAAAGACTAAATATAAGTAAGTGATCACAGGGATAAACAGTTACTAAAATAAGTATCCCGACAAAATCGGGATGAGACTACTTATAGTAAAGATAGGAGCTGAACTATGGATATAAGGGAAAAACTGACTCAATTTTTCGAAGAAAATTTTATGATCGAATTGGGAAACGGGTTTGGTGAAGACGATTCTTTTTTAGAAAGCGGTATTATTGATTCGACAGGGGTTTTGGAGTTAGTAACATTTTTAGAGGATGATTTTGGGATAAAGGTAAAAGATGATGAGATTGTACCGGAGAACTTAGATTCCTTAAACAATTTAGAAGCATATATTAAATCTAAGAAATAAAATGGTGGAACTGAGTGGTTAAAAGGAGATATTTCAAAATATTAAAATGAAAGTAAGATTATTTAATCTCGGTGACCAAAAGTCCTGGGATGAATATGTTTTTAATCATCCTGATGCGACAAATGCCCACCTGATTGGCTGGAAAGAGGTAATAGAAAAGACTTATAACAAAAAGAGTTATTACCTGATTGCTGAAAGGAATAAAAACATTGTTGGGATTCTCCCCTTATTCCATATAAAAAGTTTGTTTTTTGGTAATCAACTCGTCTCCATGCCCTATATGACTTATGGTGGTATTTTGGCAGAATCGAATGAAGTAGCCGTAATGATAATTGAAAAAGCGCTGGCAATATGTAAAGAATTAAAAGCAGATTCCATCGAGCTACGTGACTTTAGATCATTCGAACTTGAAATATTTGATCATGGAAAAACGCAAATTAATTCCACTAAAATAAGTATGCGTTTAGAATTGCCGGATTCTACTGAAAACTTATTTAACTCATTTAAATCTAAACTGCGAAGCCAAATCCGCCGGCCTCAAAAAGAGGGTATGGATTTTGTTTTAGGCGGCCGAGAATTGGTTGATGAATTTTACGAGGTTTTTAAAGTAAATATGCGTGATTTGGGAAGCCCTGTTCATTCCAAAAAATTATTCTATAATATAGCGCAACAATTCAGGGATAATACAAAAATAGGAGTAGTATATTTTAACTCTAAACCGGTAGCCTCCGGAATGATTGTTATTTTTAGGGATATGATTGAAATCCCCTGGGCTTCATCTCTTAGGATATATAATAGATTAAGTCCCAATATGTTGCT
>JAUXGF010000262.1 GCA_030622395.1 Calditrichaceae bacterium | reverse complement strand
TTTCTTTTTTCGCAAAAACATGCTCTAAAATAGCTACGGGACACCCAAAATCAAAATTCTATTCAATAAAATCAATGACTTATCAAGGCAGTTTTTAAAAGTGCGGAAAACAGGAAATGTTGTCAGAGCCGCTATAAAACACGGTATTCATTTAGTGTACGCATCTTATGCCACGCCGGAAGTTAAAAAATTGACAGAGGAAGCCAGGGCGCAAAACGTTATTATTCTACCTGAGTTCGGTATGGATCCCGGAATTGATCTTGTGCTGTTAGGAGAGGCTGTCCGCTCGCTGGATAGCGTCGAAAATATCATCAGTTACGGCTCAGGCTTTCCCGAACTAAGGGCAGCGGATAATCCTTTAAAATATAAGGTAACCTGGACATTTGAAGGAGTGCTTAAATCATACCGGCGGGCTGCGCGTATTATCCGGGATGGAAAACCTGTTGAAATAAAAGAGACTGAACTTTTTTATCCCGGAAATATTCATGAGATTGAAATCGAGGGATTAGGCAGGCTGGAAGCATTCCCAAACGGCAATGTTCTTAATTACGCCGACTTACTCGACATTAAACAATCAAACCTAAGAAATATGGGACGTTACGTCCTGCGTTGGCCAGGTCATTGTGCATTTTGGAAAAAGATGATCGATCTTCATTTTCTCGATGATGAACCGGTGATAGTAAACGGTACGCCGGTGGACAGGAAACGGTTTCTCGCATCACTTATTGAACCGCAAATTCAATATGCCACAGATGAGAGAGACGTTGTAGTTGTACGAGTTGAAGCGACCGGCAGAATAAACGGAGAAAGGAAACACGCTGTTTACCAGTTGATTGACCGGCGGGATTTAAAGACCGGCTTAACCGCTATGAGCAGGACAGTAGGGTTTACCGCAAGCATAGGCGCCCAGATGATCGGCACAGGTAAAATCACAAAACGTGGTGCGCTGTCGCCGGCAAAAGACGTCCCCTATCAAGCTTTTGTGGATGAATTAAAGAAACGTGATATTCAAATTACATCAACAATAAGTAATTGCGGGTAACCTGACTGACACCTGTTTGTCCGGTTAAAGAGAATATAGCTATGCAAATTCACCATGTTAAATGAAAAATTAATATGATTGAAAAATGCGCAAACATATTATTTATACCGATCTGCCCCGAAATCGGGATTTCACTTTGTTCAACAATTAGTTTGCGAATAGGAGTATCCCCGATAAAAAGAATCGGGACAGGCGGTATAATCCCGATAAATCGAGGATTTCGCAAAAAACGCTTAACTGTCAATACGAAGTGGTTAAACTGCGCCATAGGCGTCCCCTTGGGACAAACCACTTCCCCGAAGTTTCGGGATTTACAACTGTTCCAGTATAACGGGGTAAATTAATGAAAATAATACTTGTTGGAGCGGAGCGTAAATCCCGCTTTTGCAGGAATGCTGGATACTCGATGCTGGTTGGAAATCCCGTATATATCATTTGATCATGAAATAATTCATTTTATCCTGAGAAATGAACTGTTCATCATTAATACATAGAAAACTATTATAACTTTAATATATTTAATTTTAGCAACGGAAATAAAAGAATAGAATTAGTGGCATTCCAAGCTTTAACATTATCACATTCATAATCATTTTTACAGAAACATTATAACAGACATTGATTATAAGGAAAATATTCATGAAAACTTTAATTGTTTATACTACAAAACACGGCTGTACAGAAAAATGCGTTGATAAATTAAAAAACGGGATTACAGGGCAAGTAGACGTATTGAATCTTAAAAAGTCTGTTAAAATTGACCCGAATAATTATGAGATAATTATCATTGGCGGCTCTATACATGCCGGACAGATTCAAAAAAGAGTCAAACGATTTTGCTTAAATCATCTTAAACTATTAACGGATAAAAAAATCGGACTTTTTATATGCTGTATGGAAGACGGGGAAACGGCTGCGAACCAATTTAAGGAAGCCTTTCCTGAAGAACTGATGAAACATGCATCTGCAAAGGGAATTTTTGGCGGAGAATTCAATTTTGACAAGATGAATTTCATTGAAAGATTAATTGTAAAAAAGATAGCCAAGATAGATAAAAGTGTCTCAAATATAAACGAAGAAAACATAACTGAATTTGTTAAACAAATAACAAAATTACGTGATGAAAATAATAAAAAATGAAATATGGAAAATTACCTTAATTAG
Organism: Calditrichaceae bacterium; assembly: GCA_030622395.1. GTDB lineage: Bacteria > Calditrichota > Calditrichia > Calditrichales > Calditrichaceae > JAUXGF01. The sequence goes on along the minus strand of JAUXGF010000262.1, from coordinate 2,782 downwards.
TGTCTTAACGGAAATACATATTTTTGTCATTTCGATCCCGATCGCGCTGGTTCGCCGATGAGTGAATCTGCCTGCTGGCGTATTAATCGGGAAAAAATATGTAACCCCTTGATATATTTATAGGCAATAGATTTATCGCCCAGCTTCGCGCCGTAAGGCGTCCCTTGTGGGAAAATAACAGTTTTGGCTAGTTTTCGTTCAGGCGCTAATTAATCAAATCAACCGCCAGGCAATAATGAACGCCTCAAATATTGCCGTATAAATTAGGGCGGCTGCTATCGTAACAACTTTAGCCGGAAATGAAACTGTCCCCTGCCGCAATGCCGCCCAAACGGACAGGCTAAAGCCAATCACAGGTAAAAGCGCCGCTATTCCAGTCAAAAAAGGATTGATCATTAAGGGGATCGTTTTGTCAAGATAAAGCGAACCGTCAATCAACGCCCGCGCTGTTTCCACACCTTCCGGATCGCTGAATACATAAGACCAGTAAGGAATACGGGATGTGGTTTTAAAAAATGATTTTAAAAGATGCATGGCGCCCATTATCGGAAGAACAGCCAAAGCGATAGCCGTTAATGAATCTTTAACAGATTCATCGCTGAAATTTTTTCTAAAAATAGTGAAAATAGCAAAAAATAAAAAAGGAAATAATACAAACAGAATAACAGCCTTTAAGGTTCCTGACCAGATACCTGTAATCCCAAATAAATTGGATATAGAATCAGGAAAGGCTAAGAGCAACGCCTTAGTAACATTCCATTCCGAAAGGAGTTCATAAACTATAAATCCGCTTACCATTATAATGAATCCAATCTCTGCATACGAAAGTTTCAGTTTAGAGAAAAAATCCGAAAGCGGTTTCCTAACACGCAGGGAAAGATTATCATGCGGACAGGATGAAAGGCATTGAGAGCATAAAATACATTTCCTGTTATCTTTGATTTTAGCAGGATAAAGCTCGGAAGTGCACGACCTGGCTGTAATATTATAATGACTGCTTTTGATGATGCAATCTTTCGTTTTACATTCAAGACAGGTTTGTTTGTTTTTAACCCGCCATTCAGTTGAGGATAAAAGAGAGTATAAGCCAAGCAAATGCCCGACCGGACAGATATAGGTGCAAAAAGTTCTTTTTTCCCAGATCAATCCGGCAAAGATGGAAACACCTAACAGAATCAACATATAAACAGCCATCCGCTGCGGGATACGGTGTATAACAAAAGTATGAATACCGATAAGTAAAATTACCGCATAAAACAGCGTTATCACCCATCCGGATTTTAGAAACTTTCCCGGTCTGCGCTTCATCCCGATTTTACTCGTCAGGCTGGTAACCAGTTCAACCGGACAGATTGTGCACCAATGCCTGCCGATCAGGATAGCAGTAATTATTATAATCGGCCACCAGTAGGACCAGATAATTAAATTTGATAGATTGGTATTGCGCAGCGTTTTGGCAAAAACCATATCATCAGTCGATACTCCCCAGGCGCCGTACACCAGCAAACCGAAAATGATGAGCGACGCAATCTGAAACGAAATTGGAAACCAGCGGCTTTTGTACAACTTCTTTAACCGGCGTATTTCAAATAAATCCACCTTACAATCCCTTCATAATTTCTTTATGGAAAACGAATGATACGGATAATGCGGATATTCACTGAAAGATAACTTTGAAATATGCGCTGGTATAGAAATTTCAAGTAATGATAAATTATCAGCCTAAAATCACAAAACACAAAAACCAAAATACAAATAAACCTCAATTTACAAATTTCAATGACCCAAACATGAAAAACCATCAGTTTTTGTAATTTGAATTTTAAACATTGATATTATTTAAAATTTATGATTTGATTTATTATTTGTACTTTTTAATACCAACATTAATTTACCCCGTTAAATAATATGTTTGCGCATTTTCCAATCACATTAGTTTTTTATTTAACAGGGTGAATTTGCAAAGTTATGTTCTAATCTGTTTTACCCGCGTTCTATTTTACATCTATCCCATAAAAAAAACAAGGCGGGCAGTACGATCATGGATAATGTGGAAGAAAACAACATCGGCAATAGTTCATTCACCTTTCGTTCCCAATCCATAAGGTTAATAAAATTTTACTTATGAAAAACGTAATTCTTCATCCGTATTACCGGTTCAGCATACGGTATAGGAAACTTGAACGGAGTTCGATTGCATCATTTGGACACATCTTTTGACAGCAGTAGCAGCGAATACAATTTTTTTTGTTTATTTGAGCAAAACTATTATTAATAGTGATGACTTTCACCGGACAAGCGTCACGGCAAATACCGCAAGCGGTGAGGTTTTCCCATCCAAACGATCCTATTGATTTAATGCATTATATTTTATAGATTTTTAAAATATTATTAAACATTTGTAATGGCTGGAAGAGAACTCGTGAGTGAGGTTTTTTGAAAAAGATTTCTTCATCCCGATTATCAGGCTATTGCAGATTAAAATTTTAACTACTCCCGAATACTGTCCTAAACAGACTGTGCGGGACACCTTATCCTGTGGAACGGCGGAATTACGCAAATATTCACGAAAAAACTTGTAAAACATTCGAATAGCCAATTCTCAGCTTTTTAAATTCAGTGTAGATCGGTGTTATTCGGTGGCTAACTAAATACTGCACCAGCCTGTTATTCGGGAGCAGGATGGAAAAATGACAAAAATATTTATTTTCGTTCAGATAATAAGTTAGAAAAATAATAAAAGAACACAGCAATTGAGGTAGTTATGAGTAATGTATTAATC
>JAUXGF010000307.1 GCA_030622395.1 Calditrichaceae bacterium | reverse complement strand
TTAAAACGGAATCACTAAACTCATTTATTCTCGTCATTATCCTCAGTCTCAGTTTTTGCCTCTGTTCCAGCCTTAGCCTCATCCACATCTTCAGCCTTTTCTTCATCCTTATTATTTTCCATACTTTTAATTCCTAATTCTTCAGGCGTCATTTGATAGAGGCTGACCTGGTCTAAGCTTTCCAGAAATTTTTCATCGCTCTTTAACAGTTCGTCTATTTCTTTTAATTTTGGCAGGTTTGAAAGATCCTTAAGTCCAAAGTATTCCAGAAAATATTTAGTTGTGCCATATAAAAGGGGACTGCCCGGCGCTTTCTGCCTGCCGGTAACGGTTATTAAATCGCGCTCAATAAGAGTTCTAATCACGCTATCCGCATTTACGCCGCGGATACTTTCAATTTCCTGTTTAGTAATTTCCTGTTTGTAGGAAATAATCGCCAGCGTTTCCAAAGCTTTTTGCGTTAACCTGTGAGCCGAACGCGAAGCATAGAGCTTGGTAATCCATGGCGCATAATTTGACCTGGTAACAATTTGATAGCCGCCGGCGACTTCAATAATTTGAAGAGGGGAATTTATATCCTCATATTTCTTATTAATCTGCGCTATAAGCTCTTTAATTTCTTTTTCGGTTCCTTCCTGCAAAATATCTTTAATTTTTTTTGCAGGTAAAGGAGAGTCGTTGGCAAAAATTAAGGCTTCTATTATTTGAATATTATTATTTTTCATATCTGTTCATTTTAATTTTTAAGCGGCAGTTTTTTCCTTTATACGAATATCGTCAAAAACTTTCGATTGTCTGACAATGATCTTGCCTGTTCGGATTAATTCTAAAAGTGAAATAAAGGTAACAATAAGAACGATTTTAGTATCAATTTCTTTTATCAAGTCCTGAAAAAGAAACATCTTTTTTTTGCTGAGTTTATCAAGAATGTACGCCGATTGCTGTTCTACCGTAACCTCAATTTTCTTAACTTCATGATAGACAACTTTGGGCATATTGTCCAACGCACGTCGGAAAGCTACCATTAAATCAAAAATAGTAACTTTATCGAGATATTCTTCGTTGGTAATCTCGTCTTTTTTGGGCATAAAGTTGAAATATTTTCTGGAATATAACTGGCGGCGGTAGTCTTCCAGATCATTCAATTCAAAAGACGCTTCTTTAAAGCGTTTGTATTCTATCAGTTTTTCTACCAGTTCGGCGCGCGGGTCTTCAAATTCATCATCGCCAATACCCATTGGTTTGGGAAGCAGCATACGCGCTTTAATGTGCATTAAGATAGCCGCCGTTTCAATAAAATCGCCGGCAACATCAAGATCGAGGATTTCCAACGCTTCAATGTAATCTAAAAATTGACGGGTAATTTTGGCGATAGGGATATCATAAATATCAATTTCGTCTTTTTTGATAAGAAAAAGCAGCAGGTCAAAAGGTCCCTCAAAAATATCTAATTTTATACGGTAAATCATTTTAAAAATTTATCCCATTTTCATTGCCTTGTACACATCATTCATTGTTTCCTGAGCGATGCGGCGAGCTTTTATAATTCCTGTATTGATAATATCATGCACTTCATCCGGATGCTCTTCGTAGTGTTTTCGTTTCTCGCGCAGGGGAGCGAAATAAGCGGCTATTTTGGCGGCGCAATTATTTTTACAGTCAACACAGCCCAAAGCGCCGCTTTCACAATCTTTACGAATTTGAGATACTTGATCAGGATTAAATTTTTGATGATAAGTAAAAACATTGCAGACGTCCGGATGACCGGGATCGTTGCGGCGCACTTTTTGAGGATCTGTAACGGCTGTGCGCACTTTTTTATTAATTTCTTCAGGCGTATCGGAAAGAAGAATGTAATTATTATTTGATTTACCCATTTTGCGCCCGTCAAGTCCCGGCAGGCGGGCAAAAGTAGTTAACCTGGTTTCGGGTTCGGGGAATACTTTGCCGTAAGTTAAATTAAATTTACGCGCTAATTCGCGGGTAATTTCCACATGCGGCGCCTGGTCTTCGCCAACAGGCACGGCATTGGCTTTATAGATTAAAATATCCGCCGCCTGAAGTACAGGATAACCTAAATGTCCGTAGATCATTGTCTCGGCGTTTAAATCACGAACCTGCTCCTTTAAAGTTGGATTGCGCTCCAGGCGCGCCGTAGTAATCAACATGGAAAAGATTAAATGCAATTCGGCGTGTTCCTTAATTTTTGACTGAATAAAAATAGGATTTTCAGGATTAATGCCGGCGCTTAACCAATCAATAACCATCTGGAAAGTATTTTCTTCAACTCTAAAAGCAGCGGATACATCTGTCGTTAAAGCATGCCAATCCGCCGCAAAAAAGAAACAATCATATTCTTCCTGATATTTGATCCAATTTTCTAAGGCTCCGGCATAATTGCCGATATGTAAACGACCGGAAGGACGCATCCCGCTTAAAATCCGTTTTTTTGCCATTTAGACTCCCATAATTTTATAAATCTTTCAAGCTTATAATGTACAAAAACATCATTAATCTATCAAACATAGTTTTTATGATTTATTTATATTCGATGATTGGAAAGAGGTAGTTTGTGGTTTCCAATTTATAATTTATGGCTTATAACAGTTTGGTTGGCGGTAGAGTACAAATCATTATTTTAAAAATAAATAAGATTTCCATGTATTATGAGGTTTGCCAATCAAATTTTGCAGATAAAAAAGATGGCTGGGTTTACTGGGATTTTTAAGAAGTTTCATTCCGGCTTCCACTAATGTGCGGTTTCCTTTTTTTGAATTACATTTAATGCAGGCGCATACTAAATTTTCCCATGTATCTTTACCGCCGTAACATTTGGGTATAATATGGTCGACTGTCATTGGCTGCGAATTTTTCCCGCAGTATTGACAGATATGATTGTCGCGTTTATGGATGTTTTTACGGCTTAGCATAACTTTTTTAAACGGTTTATGAATATAATGGTTTATACGGACAACGCTGGGGTAAGGCATTATAGTCGATACTGAATGTACATAGTAGTCATAGCGCTCTACCAAAACCGCTTTTTTAAGAAAAAGAAGCAAAACAGCTTTTTTGGCGCCGCATACTAAAAAAGGCTCGTAGTTTTGATTTAAAACAAGAACTTTACGATTTAACATTATTCAATATCCAAATACATTGTTGTAAAAATTAATATAAACACTCATGTTCTGTCGAACGAAATAAACAATGAAAGTAGCCACAAAGGCTCTAAGGTTCTAGGTATTTAAAAATAAAATGTTTTTTCGTGTCTTGGTGTCTTAGTGGCATTTTCTACTTTTATATAAAAGTTCTAATCTCTACAAAATTATCCAATAATTGACGATTAAACAACCGGTCGTCTTCAACAAGTGAATTTATACGCGTCATACCCTGTGTATGCAGCGTCTTCCCCTGACCTAAACAAAAACCTACATGAGTGATCTTTTTGCCGGACTCTGCAAAAAAAATTAAATCGCCGGGCTGCCCGTCTAATGGATTTTTTGAAATAAATGCCGCGTCCTCAAATTGCATCCCAGCGTCGCGGCGCAGTTTAATGCCGAACATATTATAAATAAATTGCGTATAACCGGAACAATCAAATCCTCTCGGCGTCTTGCCTCCCCAAATATAAGTAACTCCTAAAAAGGATAGGGCATAGTTAACAAGATTTTGCCTGCTTAATTTTGGCAAAGGTAAAGTCGATTCCTCTTTAATCCACCCTTTTTGATTGTCAGGGAAGCGCGTTTGCAGCCAGCCGTTTTTTTCTGTAATAACCGGGATAGAGACGCCGGCAGCGCCGTCACGTACAATCGGACTTGATTCAGTTGCTTCTTTGTGGAAAACAACCAGAGATTGAGTAACTATTTTAAAAGCGCTTTTATTTACTTTACCTGTTTTTTTTATTTGATAAGAATTTACCCAGCCTGTATAACCGTCTTCTGTAATCACTTTAACAAAATCGTTTTGTGTTTCAAGAACGGTTAACTCTTCCCAAAGAATAACCTGCGAATTAATCTCACAATGAAAGGATGCTTCACTGTATAAATTTGCGCAGCTTACATTAACATAAGCGTAAGAAGTTGGCTGCACCGTATGTACCCTGATTAATATAACTGTTTTAAAGTTAAAAATTTAGCTAAGCAATGTCAACAGAACAAGCTAAAGCCTAAAAAGTAGGAATACCCTCAAGGGTGGGGAATTTATTTGTGCGTGTATATTGAGAATAACACAAACCCACCCCTAACCCCTCCCAAGAGGGGAATAAGCAATGCCCCTCTTGCTCCGTAGGAGTGCCTGCGGAAGGAGAGTTAGGTGTAGGTTTAAATATTTTACTCCTTCAGAGGTTTTACATTAAAATGATTTTTGATAAACTTTAAATTCAAGTTCTTGAGTGAAAGGGCTCTCGCCAACTGGAATTTTTCCGCTTAGCTCAAAATTCTTTAGTTTAAAATTATTAAACCATGCTCCGGATGTGCTGAATTGAAAAGT
>JAUXGF010000192.1 GCA_030622395.1 Calditrichaceae bacterium | reverse complement strand
GGTCGTGATATTTTTACCCATTGTCATAGGGTATACCAGCTGGGTATACCGGGTTTTACGGGGGAAGATAACAGAAGAGAAGATAAGAGAAGAGACGCATTCGGTGTACTAACGATGGAGGATTGGAGTAATGGAGTGTTGGAGTAATGGAAGAAATGGAGTGGTGGAGTGGTGCAAGAATGGAATATTGATCCGAGGGAGTCCCTGCGGGATAAGATTAAAGAATTGAATTAGTATTAGTTTAATATAAAGGCGGCGCCCTATGAATTGGTATGTCGAATTAGTAAAGGCTTATCCTATCTTATCAGCGATGGTTCAGTTTGCCATCCTCGGAACCTTCGGAGATATTATTTCAAAATGGATTATTAAAAGAAAAGTATTTTCACCTTTTGGTTTTTATATTTTACTCTGGAAAATGTTCGAATGGGCGCTTCTTGCGATAGGTATTAAGTATGCTTTTGTAGGATTTCATGGTTTTATCGATAGCTTAGCGCATTATTCCTTATTGCCTGAATTAAACAGCTTGGGAAGGTCTTTTGCCATTTCAACTTCAATGAATTTGCAATTTGGTCCTTTCCTGGTAATTATTCACCGCGTACTTGATAATCTAATATTGAAAGATAAAAATTGGGATAATTTAGATAAAGCAATGCTCTCATTACTCTGGTTTTGGATTCCCGCTCATACGGTTACTTTTCTTTTACCAAAACCCTATCAAATTGGATTGGCGGCGATTTGGTCGCTTGCCCTCGGCATTATTTTAGGATTTTATAATAGAAAGAAAAATTAATTGCTTAGTTTGACTGGCGGGCAGTTATTCTATTTGTAGGGAATGGTTTTCTATATACTAAGTGTCTGAACAAAAAGTAGTTTTTTGTCATTTCGAATCCCGATTTATCAGGTGAGAAATCTTTAACTTCAATAATCCCAAGGGTTGTAAGATTTCTCACCCTCCCAAAGCGTCGGGATTCGAAATGACATGTAGGCTAAGACAATCTGAAACTACCCACACAAATCGACATAGAACCATAATTCCCATATATTAATCCAATCGAAAATATTCTAATCTTTAAAAAAGGTAAAAATTGTGCAAAGCATTTATTACCTCCTGATCATTCCGCTGATTTTGATAATTGCCGGTATATTGATCCTCCGACAGAAACAACGTCTGAAGAAGTTAAAAGTAAAGTTAAAACAGAACTGGGGAGAACCTGTCGAAAAGAAACGCGATTTTGAAGTTATATCCCGGTTTCAGGCATATAATCAAGCGGATAAAAATAATGAATATGTTATCGATGACCGCACCTGGCAAGACCTGGATATGAATGAAGTTTATACTTTGATTGACCGTACTATGACTGTGCCGGGCGAACAGTATCTTTATCACTTATTAAAAACGCCCTCCATGTCCTTTAACGTTTTACAGGAACGCGGCTGTCTGATTAAGCAGTTTTCAGATCAAGCGGAACTGCGGCTGGAAGTTCAGCTTCTGCTTTCAGAACTCGGCAATAAAAAAGGAAAGTACATCCATTACTTACTCTGGGAATCTTTGCCCAGGACGAAAGCCGCCGCTTTTATATATATCCTTAAGTTTATGGCTTGCCTTGCATTTGTTTCTATTTTATCGGCTGAATATTTACCGGGAAAATTACTTATACCGGTAATAATTTTTACCGTTAATATGTGTTTGCATTATTATACAAAACGGAAAATATTATTTGATATATCCGCTTTTCATTATTTAGGTAAATTGATTCGAATAAGCCGAAAAATCGCTCAATCTCCCAAAATCAATCTGCATAAAATTCAAAATGATTTGCAGTCGCTGCTTAAGCCGGTGCAAGATTTGGGGCGGAAAATGGCTGTTTTAGGAATGTCAGAGGGGAATGTGCTTTATGAATATGCTAATATCTTCTTTTTAATTGAAGCCCGCACTTATTTTGCCGGTATCGAAATGATAAGAAAGCGTCAAAAGGAATTGCAAAAAATCTTTGAACTAATAGGCGGGTTAGACGCTTTAATTTCCGCAGCCTCTTTTCGCAGTAGTCTAAATTTTTATTCCGAGCCGGTTTTAAGTACGGATAAGTCAAACATAGAAATAAGTAATATCTATCACCCTTTAATAAAAAAACCGGTTAGTAATTCAATCCAAATTGATAAGAAAAGTGTTTTGGTAACAGGGTCAAATATGTCCGGTAAAACGACTTTTCTAAAAACCATCGGAGTAAACGCTGTACTGGCACAGACTATTTTTACAGTTGCCGCAAAAGAATACCGCTGTCCTTTTTTGGGAATAAAATCTTCCATCGGCAGGCAGGATAACCTGATCGAAGGCAAAAGTTACTATCTTTCAGAGGTCGAGTCCATTCATCGTTTGATAAAAGCGGCGGATCAACCTGTTGTTCATCTATTCATTATTGATGAAATATTTCGCGGCACTAATTCTGCGGAGCGGATTGCAGCTTCAATTGAAATATTGAAATATTTAAATTCAAATTCCAATATCGTTTTAGCCGCTACCCACGATCTTGAGCTTACTGAAAGATTGGCCGGGCTTTATGAGAATTATCATTTTAGGGAACAGTTAAGCGAATATGGGCTGGAATTTGACTATACTATAAAACCAGGACCTTCAAAAACCCGTAACGCCATTGCTTTGTTGGAGTTTACCGGATATCCAAAAGTTATTACTGATAAGGCTGCGGAAAATGTGCCGGAAAGATTTACTAATTCCTCTAATGGGAGGGGGTAGGCGCTTAGGGCGCTAAATCGACCCCGATAAATTTGTTGATAATTTAAGTAAAAAGTAGCCCCGAGGGGGTCGCTGCGCGAGAAGCGGCGCCCTGAGCTTAGCCGAAGGGCAGGAATCAGGAATTTGTAATTGGGAATTTTCTTGTATCAGAGTTAAGCGTAGCGGTCTCTGATACACACGGGGAGAATTATTCCGGCAGGCGTAAGGGCGAAGCGTTTCAGGCGATGATATTGAAATAACAGATGTAAGGGTGGATCATTTCAGGCAACGTGGTCACGTATCATCCCGATAATCGGGATTAACTCTGATACGAGGGAAGATTATAAACTAAAGTCTTAATTTTAAAATTTCCAGTTTATCTGGCTTAGGTGATTAGTAAACCATCACTCTTTTGAAGTGGGGTTTAATAAAAACAAGATTTGCATTACCTCTGCAATTGTGTATATTTGCAGAGGTAATGCAAAAAGATGAGTTGTAATGAATCGAAAAAAACAAGTTCTGGAAATTACCAGAAAATACGGAGTGGTTAAAGCCAGTGATATCGAAGCTGCCGGTATTTCACGCAATTATCTTTATATGCTTTATAAAGACGGATTACTGCGGAAAACCGCGCGTGGTCTGTATATGATTGCAGACGCCCCGATCACGGAACATTCTAGTTTTATTGAAATATCAAAAAGAGTTCCACATGCTGTGGTATGCCTTGTTTCAGCTTTAAACTTTCATCAAATAACAACTCAAATTCCACATGAAGTATGGATTACACTGCCAAGAGGAGCATGGAGTCCAAAAATTGCTTATCCTCCAATTAATATCACATTTATGTCTGGAAAAGCGTATGACTTTGGAATTGAGGAGCATACAATTAATGGTTCAACTATAAATATCTATAACCTCTCAAAAACAGTTGCCGATTGTTTCAAATTCAGAAATAAAATTGGACTTGATATTGCGATTGAGGCTCTAAAAGAAACCTTAAGGAGCAACAAAGTAACGGTTGAGGAACTTATGGATGCCGCCAAAGTTTGCAATGTGTCTAAAATAATGAGGCCTTATTTGGAGGCGATTGTATGAGTTCCAGCGGTAATTTTTGAAATATCAGCCTTTATTATGCCTGTTTTAGAACATATAAATAATCCGAAAGCCGATTCTGTTACCTGGCGTCCCGAAAGTAGATGGGTATAATAGAATGAGTATAAATATAAATATGGGAGGAATAAATGCCTTTCTGTAACAACTGCGGGGCAGAGATACCGGGAAATGCAAAATTTTGCAACGAATGCGGCGCGACCCTCACCAAAACCAAGTCTTCCCCGCAAGGCGGGACTCAGACTGACAACCAAGCGGTAACCTCTGGTCAAACCATCCAACGCGACGGTCCCGTCTATGGGATAGTAAACCTCGAAAACCTGCCTGCCGGGCATATAATTGACGAGCGGTATGAGGTTAAAGAAAAACTTGGTCAGGGCGGATTTGGCGCTGTGTACCGCGCTTATGACCGGAAGATGAAAGTGGATAAAGCCCTTAAGGTTATTCCTGAAGCCATTACAAACGATTTGCGGGCAATGGAGAATCTGCGCCAGGAAGCGCGCACCATGATCCGCTTGAATCATAATATATTATACGGTTTTACTTACTTACCGCTAAATTCACTTGAAATGCTTAAAATTGTTTCGTAAGGTAAACAAAAAACGAAATAATTGTTTACTTGGATGGTTTTATGAAAAAAGTATTCGCCCAAATCATTTCCGAATGGCTGGAAGATTTTATAAGTGAAGATATTCTACAACGGGATATTGATGTTCCGGCTGTAGAACAATTACATGAAATACTGGCAATTACGGGACCGCGGCGCGCCGGAAAAACTTTTTTAATGTATCAAATGATTACTAATTTAATTGCCGCAACCAAGTGTAAAAGAGAGGATTTCTTATATATAGATTTTGAAGATTATCGTTTGAGTGGAGTCGCCGGACCAGATTTGGATGATTTATTTGCCGCATTTGTTCAGTTAAGCGGACAACAACCCAAATATTTATTCTTTGATGAAATACAGCATTTAGCAGACTGGGGAAGGATTTTACGAACTTTTCATAATAAACGAAAATATAAAATTGTTGTTTCCGGAAGTAATTCGGAACTTTTAAGCAAAGAGATTGCCACAGAATTAAGGGGCCGCTATGTTGAGCTTTTAATAACGCCATATTCTTTTAAGGAATATTTAAAACAAAATAAAATCGATTACAACCGGCATACTCAGTATTTACCGGAGCGTGGAAATATAATCAGAGCTTTTGATCAATATTTATTTAATGGTTCATTTCCCGAAGTAACGCTTAAAGAGAATGAAAAAGAACGCCGTAAATTGTTGCATAATTATTACTATACAGTTTTTTATAATGATATTATAGATCGCTATAACATTAAAGCCAAAGACACATTGAACGGTTTAATGAGCCAGGCTGTAAATGGCTATTCTGAACTATTTTCAATATCATCATTTGAAAAATCTTTAAAACAAGCGGAAATCCCTACCAGTAAAAGAACTATCTCTAATTATCTACAGTATTTAAAAAACGCCTATTTCTTAATACTGATAGAAAAATTTTCGTACTCTACCCGAAAAAGAATGATGAATCCTGTGAAATTATATTTAATTGATACCGGCTTTAGCGCGCTGGGAATAAATTTTTCTGAAAACAGAGGGAAATTATTGGAAAATATCGTCGCAATCGAATTATTCAGACGCGGGGAGAAAGTTTTCTATTACAAAGAAAAGCGTGAATGTGATTTTCTTATTATACGAAATACAAAACCTGAAATTGCCATCCAGGTTTGCTGGGAATTAAATCAGCAAAACATAAAACGCGAACTTGAAGCTTTAATAGAAATCAAAGAAAACCTGTCCACTAAGGAAAACTTTGTCTTAACTTATGATCAGGATGATGAAATTGAATATAGATCTCAAAAATTTATACTTATTCCGGTTTGGAAATGGCTTTTATTTTTTGAATAATTCTGTGTTTGCCCGGGACGAGTCCAGTATGAATACAGATTAACATAATTTAGAACAGAAGGATAAGCTATGCTATTTTGTAAGAAATGCGGTACGCAGTTGGATGACGATGCGGAGTTTTGTCATCTCTGCGGCACAACGGTTCCCAAAACCAAATCATCTTCGAAAGCACACCCTGCCCCTGAGCCTGACGCCGGTCAAACCATCCAACGCGACGGTCCCGTCTATGGGATAGTAAACCTCGAAAACCTGCCTGCCGGGCATATAATTGACGAGCGGTATGAGGTTAAAGAAAAACTTGG
>JAUXGF010000329.1 GCA_030622395.1 Calditrichaceae bacterium | reverse complement strand
GGGATCGCGCCACTCCGCAGGAGTCCTGCGGGAAAATGACGAAACAGCGCTTTTTCGTTCATGCGCTAATTAACTTTTAGAAAAATGCAAAAAACAATTGATCGAACAAATAGAGCTATTCGTGTTACCTGGATAGGTCTTCTATGGAATATTTTTTTGACTCTGTTCAAGCTGTTTGCCGGGGTCATCGGTAAAAGTAACGCTTTGATTGCCGACGCCTTCCATTCTCTTTCAGATTTTATCACCGACATTGCCATTATTATAGGACTGAATCTTGCCAAAAAACCGGTGGATGAAACACATAATTACGGACACGGCAAATTTGAAACATTGTCAACCATTATTATCAGTATTTCATTATTTTTCGTCAGCATCGCTATTTTGGGAAACGGGATCATTCAAATATCAAAAGCCATACAGGGACAAATTTTACATCAACCGGGCTGGATTGCCTTTATTGCCGCATCCGGTTCAATTATAGTTAAAGAAATATTATATCAATATACTATCCGGGCAGGAACGAAAATAAACAGTCAGGCGCTTATTGCCAACGCCTGGCATCACCGTTCCGACGCGCTTTCATCATTAGCGGCAACTTTTGGCATTGCCGGCGCGATTCTGCTTGGCGAACAATGGCGTATACTTGATCCGATTGCGGCTATAGTGGTCAGCTTTTTTATTTTTAGAGTTGCAGTTACGGTTTTTAAAAGAAGTATTAATGAGTTATTAGAGGCGTCATTAAGCGAAGAATTAAAAAGTAAAATATTAAATATCGTAAAAACTGTGCCCGGCGCCGCTGATCCTCATAATTTAAAAACCAGGAAGATTGGTAATAGTATTGCCCTTGATATGCACATAAAAGTAAAACCTTCATTAAGCATTGTTGAAGCCCACGATATATCAACTTCGGTTGAAAAAAAACTTAAAGAGTCATTCGGAAACGACACATTTATATCCATCCATATTGAGCCGGATAATTTGGAATAATGGAATATTGGATTATATGCGATAGAGATAGGAAGTAACTATTTAACCAATGTGAAGAATTAGAGTATTATACGCCTCCTTCACCTTATTTATTTTCGAATAACTGTTTTTTGTTTTATAAAAGTTCGCTTATTATATTAAATTTATCTCGGAGTAAAACTTCTGAAATTAGATTGCATTTTTGCAGTCTAATAATAGTTAAAGAATATAGCTTTGCAAATTCACCCTATGAGATATCATTATAAATAGCCGATAACCGGTAATCAGTGATCGGTATCCCCGCAAAAGCGGCCTGCCCGCCCCAGGCGGGGGCAGGCCGCTGCGCTTAACTCTGATACGAGGGGGAAGGGATTCTTCGACCCGGTACACACAAATTACAATCAAATTTATTGTGCTCAATCACGGGTAATTTTGGCATTATGTGAATTTATGCGGGTAAAATTAAAAATCCCCCTTTCTAATCAAAAAAAAGGGGGAAATTCGTTAATTGTCAGTTTTAACAATTCCTAATATTAATCAAAAAATGAAACGGTTATTCTATCATATCCAGCGCATGTTTAAGATCGGCGATAAGTTCTTCGGGGTCTTCAATACCAACAGAAATACGAACCAGACCGTCTGTGATATGTGCTTTCAAACGCTGCTCTTTGCTCATAATGGCATGAGTCATCGAAGCCGGATGCTGGACAAGAGATTCAACGCCGCCCAGGCTAACCGCCAGTTGGCAGAGATGTACATTATTCATCACTATCTTTCCGCCCTCTAAACCGCCTTTAACTTCAAAGCTTATCATGCCGCCGGGCCCGCTCATTTGTTTTTTAGCGATTTCATACTGAGGATGGGATTTGAGTCCGGGAAAAATAACTTTCTCAACCTTTGGGTGAGTTTCTAAATATTCGGCGATCTGTTGAGCGCTTTTACAATGACGCTCCATGCGCATGGCTAATGTTTTTATGCCGCGGTGCACTAAAAATGAATTCATCGGTCCTAAAACCCCACCGGTCAAATTAAGCGTTTTACGCAATTTTTGATAATTATCCTCATCTTTGGCTATAACCATACCGGCAACCACATCGCCGTGACCGTTTAAGAATTTTGTCATACTATGAATCACAACATCAGCTCCGAGCAGAAAAGGCTTTTGCAGTACAGGGCTGGAAAAAGTGTTATCAACCGCTAACAAAGCCTGGTTAGCATGGGCAATTTTTGCCGTTTCAGCAAGATCGGTAATACATAAAGTCGGATTCCCCGGCGTTTCAACATAGATCATTTTAGTGTTTGGTTTTACAGCCGCTTTTACAGCTTCAATATTATCCGTGCCGACAAACGATACCTCTACTCCATATTTTTTAAAAACCGCATTTAATAAAGTATTAGTCGGGCCGTAAACAGCTTCAGAGCAAATTATGTGATCGCCTTTTTCTAAGTAAGCGGCAAAAATCGTATGAATAGCCGCCATACCGCTGGCGCATGCTAATCCTTTATGTCCTTGTTCCAGGGCGGCAACCGAATCTTCCAAAGCTACAATTGTCGGATTGCCCATCCTGGTGTAAATATAACCTTTTTCCTCGCCCTTAAATAAACGGGCTCCGTGATCGGCGTCTTTAAATGAAAAAGTTGATGTCTGATAAATAGGCGGGACAACAGCTAAGTGTTCATTTTTCTCAACCCCGGCATGGACGCTTAACGTGGCGTCGGTGTATTTTTTATTCTTTTCCACAACTGCTCCTTTTTAAATTATTCTTATATTATTATTCTTTATCTAAATTATTTACAGTTCCCTAATATAAGAAATATTTTTTAATAATAAATATAGAATTTTATTAAAAATAAATTTAACGGTTTTTTCTAATTATCCATAAAAAAGATAAATAATTTGCAAAATGCGAAAATAAAAACCACAAAACATTTTTATTTCATCATACAAAGCCAAAATAATTGAACTTTTCCGCTCAACAAAATATGCAAGAAAATGTCAAGAATTATAAATAAATAATTGTCATTTAAATACCTCAATGCCTTATAGAACAAAGTCTAATCATGCAATGCCGTCCTTAAAAATTACCCTGATAGATAATCTCTGCAAACATTTTTTCAATTCGTTTTTATGTAATAATTAACAGAATAAATTGGCAAAAATACCCTTTTAGAAAAGTGTCAGATTTTTCTGACACTTTTTGAAAAGTGTCAGATTTTTCTGACACTTTCAAAAAAAGACAGTGATTTTTAGGAGCTTTGTGAGAATTTTACAACAAATTCTATAAACGCATAACTTATTATTTTAAAGCCGTTTATGGCTAATCATTAAGATACATCTTTTACAAATTTTTGGCACGGTTAATGCTTAAGAGAAAAACATCAGCGGCTGAATTATTTATACTGCGCTTCAGGATTGTTTTATAATTAAAACTTGAGCGTTGCGGCAGTAAAGTTGGCTCTATCTTAAACGATCTAACCGGGGCCTGATGCAAAATTATCCTTATGTATAGCAGAATTTTTAAGTACGATTTCTATTAAGGCTGGTGATTTAGCATAAGGCTTATACAGAAAGGAGGTGTATTAAAGTAATGTTATAATTATATGTTCCTTTGCTTTTATGAGTGATATATAAGTGGAAGCAGAGAATTTATTAATTAATTTCAGTAAATCTTTTTAAAAAAGGAGAAAACATGTCTATTAGAAAAAAATTAATTACAATAGCGGTATTAGCCTCATTTATTATGTTATTTACCGTTCAACTGCATGCTGTAGTCGGCGCTATAAATGTTTCGGTTAATAATAATGGCGAGACAGTAGCCACTGCATCCGTCGGAGTATGGATGTTTAAAGATGATGCAATGACTATTGACGCCATAGCTGATTGGCTGGGGATGTATGATGACGATCCTGACGGTCCTTTGTTTGAACCTGTAAATGTACTCTGGTTTGATCTTGAAGCCGGCAACATTCCTTCTGCGAGAGAAAATGTGTGTGACTTTTTAGAGAGCGGTTTTAATCAATCGGTAATGCATTCTTCTGGTTATTCCGGTTATTTTGATGCAGATTGGATCGATCAATTTCCAGCATTGGGGTGCTGGACTGATGATTATTTTTGGAATCCAAATAATCACGGCAGGCTTTTTCCGGGACACTTACCGGAAGACAGAACAGAAACCGTTTACTATTCCTCGGCTGCGTTTAGCAGAGAGAAGACTGAAAACAAAAAACATGTATACGTTTCTTTTAATCAGGCAAGGGATGCAGTTCAAAATAATTGTTCAGGCACAAATTGGTATTATATGGGGAAATT
>JAUXGF010000134.1 GCA_030622395.1 Calditrichaceae bacterium | reverse complement strand
GTCACCTTGCCATCAAAAATCGGATAGTAGTCGTCAGGTTGAATATGCTCTAAAACACTTTCTAATCTTCCGGCGTTAAGAATACCATCCGAACCGCCGCCGCTTATTTCAACAGTTTTTTTGTGGATTTCGATTGCCTGATCAATACTAATATAAATCATCAGGCCTACTCTCTTTCCTTCAACCGTTTGAAAACATCTTCCGCGGCTTTTAACTGTTCTTCCAAAGTTTTACTTTTTTCACCGATAAATTTCTCAAAATCTTCGGGCGGGATAGCGGAAATATAATCTTTTAATTTTAGATGCAGCGCTTCTCTAAATCCCAAATCACGGCTGGCCATTTTTAAGCGGGCGTCTTCCACCTGTGGAATCCATAAGCGGTGATTCTCAAAATTCGCAAAGAGCTGATCAACTTCAAAAGGCTCAAGTTTACGTCCAAGCTGCTCAAAAGCTTTTTTTAATTCTTCGGCAAAACCGGCTTCATAGCTGGAAATTAAACGCAACACTTCACTATACATTGTTTGGCGTACATTTTCTTTGGAATGCAGGCGCAGGATTTTTCGATATTCCTGAGTATTTTCTTTAAAAATGCTTCTGTAAATCTTATCTGTATAGATAGCATATTTAACCTTGCCCATATTCACATAGTCGCGCAAAGCATCAGTATATTCCCTGCGGTAGTCTTCACCTTTTAAGAAATTCACCACAAAATCTTCATCTTTTTGATTGATATATTTTGTGCCGCCGCCGGTTTTTTTATTGATTGTATCGATAACAATATCTAATATGGCGCTGCGCAATATCCGGGCTTTTTCGCTTTCTACTAAAAGCATTGTTAGATTTAAAAAAGCGCGAAAATTGAACAGGCCAATGTTCACAACTTTGTGAGCGACATTGATGTCGCTCACATCGTGTTCTGCAAGCCATAACTTAAATATTTTTAGTTCCTTGCCCCGTAAGACTTTATAGCCGTTTTTAGCAAGCTCTTCCGAATGTTTTTCTAAATAGCGCTCTATTGTTCTTTCATCAACTTCAAAAAAGCGGGCAAGCTGTTCTTTACTGAAAATAAATTCATTATTATAGACGATTGCTTTAAAACCTGTTTCTTTCTGAATGGCCTCAATTGCATAACGGTTGTTTAAGATGTTCTGCCGGTCGATGGCTGATGTGGTTAAATTTTTTCCCATAATTATATTTCCGTTACTTTTATTTTCCCGGTTACCGCTTCGCTGATGAGCGCCGTGCGGAATTCTTTTTGTAATTCTATAATTTTTTTTGTTTTCTCGATTTTTGAATTAATTCCAAGGATTTGTTTATCCAAATAGTTTGCAATTTGTTTCTGTTCTGTTAGAGAAGGAAGAACAATTGGTAATTTTTTAAGCAATTCTTGGCTTAAAGACGCACGTGTAACAAGATTCATTTCTTTTACAAAAAATCTCCTATGAATTTGAGCGCGAAAATAATATTTAGAAAATCCTTCGAATAGTTTTTCTTCGAATGGTCTAAATCGTATCAAAAATCCAGCAAATACAGCATTATCAATTGTTTTAAAACAAGTTGATGCTATCCCAATTTCTTCAATCGTTTCAGACGTCCTTGTAAATAAAACATCCCCTTTCTTAACAGAATAATTTATTTTATCGGATTCGGTTGAGTTAGCTAAACCTTCAACCTTCTCAGGTAAAACGATATTCTTGTAAACATTACCATAACTTACAAATGGAAAGCCAAAACCAAAATAATCTGCCCCTTGACTGATTCCATTTTGACAATTTCCAATATATCTGAGTCTTTTCACTTCCCAATGCTCGGGAATTACGCCCAGCCACTCAATACCGCTGTCTTTCATTGGCGTGTCGGGACATCCCCCTTTATCCCCCTTCAAAGGGGGAATGCCTCTGGTTACCGCCCGGTTGATGATGGCTGTTTTTTCTTCTTCGTAGAGCGCGAGCAGTTTTTCTTTTTTGGCAATCAGGTTGTCAAGCTCGGCAGTTTTGCGGTCCAAGTAATTGGCAATGGCGGTTTGTTCATCTTTTAAATTTGGAAACGCAACGACGATATTTTCAATTTGTGCATTACTTATATTTTCTTGTGCTGAACCGTCAGCGGTTAAAAAAATTAATTTCTGAACAAAATCACTAGAAATATTAAAATACAATAATTTGTTATCAAAACTAACTTTAGCAACACGTTGGTTTATAAATGACTTTATGGGTTCTTCAGACAGAAAACAAGATTTACCAGTTGTAGCGCCAGATAACGCAATTAATGTATCGTTTATTTTAAGCAAAAATTCTTCAGGAATTTTTAATGTATCAGGAATTTTTTTACAAGCATCCCAAACTATTTTGTCTTTAATATCCCCAATTCTAATTATGGGCAAACCTATCTCGGTGAAATCATCGCTTTTAAAAGCAAAACCACCTTGTAGTTTAGAAATATACTTAATTTTTTTCACATTCCAGTTTTCTGGAATTTCCCCAATCCACTCAATAGTACTGTCTTTGTAGTTTTCGTATGGTTGCATTAATCCAGCACCTTCTTTTCCAAATCCAAGGTTTCTTCTTCCAGGGCCAGGATATCGGTTTTAATTTCTGCTAAAGAGCGCAGTGGTTTAAACTCGTAAAAATATTTGGTAAAATTTATTTCGTAACCGGTTTTGGTTTTGCTGTGGTCAATCCAGGCGTCAGGCAGGTGCGGTTTTACTTCACGCTCAAAATATTCTTCTATGGTTTGGTCAACTAAATTTCCGTTGGCATTTTTGCGTAAAAAGGGAATGTTTTCATAGTCACGTAAATTACTGTCCGCTTTGGGTTTGCCGCCACGGTCGGTTTCAATTTTACTGTTTTCATCTTTCAAAGGTTGTTCAACCGTAATACGCCAGTAACCAAAGAATTTATTGGGATAAATTTTACCGAAATCATCTTCTTCAAAATCACCGTAAATTTTACTGATTAAGCCAATACCTTTTTCGTTGCCGTTTTCCGGGATATATTTTCGCTTGTTGCCCAGGCTGCGGCTCATCTTTTCCCAAAAGCGATTGGCGTCTCGTTGTCCTTCCTTCATCAATTCTTCGTCTTTGGCGCCGGTTGCGTTTATCAATTGGATTTTGCCTTTGCGTTCCGCGCTTTTGTGGTTGGTAACAATCCAGATATAAGTGGAAATACCGGTATTGTAAAAAAGCTGGTCAGGCAGGGCGACAATCGCTTCCAGCCAGTCATTTTCAATAATCCATTTGCGTATTTCACTCTCGCCGCTGCCGGCCTGCCCGGTAAACAAGGGCGAACCGTTAAAGACAATGCCAATGCGGCTGCCACCTTCCCCCTTTGAAGGGGGCCAGGGGGATGTTGCTTTCATTTTAGAAATCATATTTTGCAGGAAAAGTAGTGAACCGTCATTAATACGCGGAAGTCCTGCGCCGAAGCGTCCGGCAAATTTCTTTGTTTCGTGTTCGTCTTTAATTATTTTCAGCGCTTTTTTCCAGTCCACGCCAAAAGGCGGATTGGAAAGCATATAATCAAAATTTTCATCTTCCAGTCCGTCAGCGGTAAAAGTGTTGCCAAATTTAATATTAGCCGGATTTTGCCCCTTTATCAGCATATCCGATTTACAGATGGCGTAAGATTCGGGATTGATTTCCTGGCCAAATACTTCCAGCTTGGCGTCCGGGTTTAATCCATTTTCACTATCGCATAAATGCATTTCGCCAACAGAGAGCATTCCGCCCGTTCCGCAGGCCGGATCGTAAAGGGTTTTGACGATTCCTTTTTGGGTGAGAATTTCCCGGTCGCTATTAAAAAGCAGGTTAACTATTAAACGGATTACTTCGCGCGGGGTGAAATGCTCACCGGCAGTTTCATTGCTTTGCTCGGCAAATCTGCGGATAAGTTCTTCAAACACGTAGCCCATTTCCATTGAGCCCATATTAGATAAATCAATTTCCGCGAACTCTTTTACTACCTGAAACAAGATATCAGATTGTGGGTCGTCCATTCGTTCGATGTGGTCGTCAAATTTAAAATATTCGATAATATCGCGGGCGCCTACCGAAAAGCCGTTTATAAAATTACGAAGATTGGCGGCGACATTATTGGGGTCTGCTTTCAATTTTTCAAAATTATACTGACTGCGATTGTGGAAATTAAATCCTGCAACTTTGTTGAGCGTTAAATCCTTTGCACTATCGGACAGATTTTCCACCTTTGGCAGGTAATCGAGCACTTTTTGTTTGGTTGGGGCAAGTACGCAATCTAATCGTCTCAGAACAGTCATCGGTAAAATGACTTTTCCGTAATCAGATTGTTTGTAATCGCCGCGCAACAGGTCTGCTACAGACCAAATTAGGTTGGCTTTCTCTTTGAAGTTAATGCCAGTCATTCAGAGTCTCTTTTTTTGGGTTAGTGTTTCATTTTAAAAACAATAATGAATATACTGAAATTAGAAATGGGATTGTATTTTTATATTAAAATTTTAAAGAAAAACGATAAGCATATAACTATTATTATCAATACTAATAGACATGTTATAACATTCCTAAGCCAGATAAACTGGAAAAAACAAATTTCAAATAATAAATCCAATTCTTCACCATTCCATTTATCTATGTTCCATAAATTCAAAATTTCATGCCGCCCGGGCGCAGCCTTCCTGTCCCACGGGGACTCCTGTGGAGTGGGAACGGGGCTTCCGGTTTTTTGGGGTTATCTTTTTCTACAAACATTTCGTCCCGCTGGGACTGTAAATCCTTGCTGGTTAGTAGAATTTATTATATCCCAAAATATCCCCTCTAAAATTTCCAATTTCTAATTCTCGCGCAGAATCTTTTCTCCCAACAACCCCTAAACAAAAAAAAACGTGAAAAGCGCCCCAGCCACCCTTCACGTTTCCCAATTCCTACTTCTTACTTCTTACTTCCTACTTCCTAATTCTTACTTCCTAATTCCTATTCTTAATCTTTAAGCCATATTGTTCACACAATAGACAGCGGTTTCGTTATTATACTCTAAGTTTGAAACTCATCCTTTCCAGTTCCGTCACTATAATGTCAAGAATATTACCTGAGGAATTATTGCCCTCTATTCCGTTTATTAAACTACGAATGGTTAATATAATATCTCTATCAAAATTATCGTGATATCTAAAGATCGGAGCCTGATAGTTCATAAACGCTCCTGTATTCACATCCATTTTCCCGGTTCTAATTCCTTTACCGATATCCCATTCTAAAAGAACGTCATCATGCCAAAATTGGAATTTGACAACTTCATTATCAATATTCTGCCAGATAAATAAATCACAATTGCGGTCTACGTCTCTGAACCATCTTTTATTTAATTCAGATTCTGTTTTTTTTAATAAAGCTTGATTAATTTCCCTAAACAATGGACTTATTCTCCAAAAAATATTAATCAATTATCAAGCAGTAACGTCGAGAATTCGGTGTTCTCTTCTAATTCAAATTTACCGGCTTTATCCCTGTACAGTTTGAACATTTGGCGCGCCTTTTCGTGATTCTCGTTTTGCATGTAGATTTTCCCTAAATAAAAATATACAAGCGTTTCATCGGTATTATTTTTTATTGCGTATTCAAATTGGGTTTGGGCGTCATTAAAATTAGCTTTGTGATAATAATACAAACTACGGAAAAAATACAAATTGCCGATAGTAATTTTATCATCAGTTAAGTTTGATATATATTCGTAAGCTTTATCAAATTGCCGCGCTTTAAAATATGAGTATATTACTATTTTTATCTCATCCGGATTAAGCATTTTAGAGGACTCAATTTTATCGAAAAAATTTGCCGCCCCGGTAAAGTCTTTTCTTTTAAAAAATATCTTCCCAATAACCCTATAATAATCAGGATATATTTCCGCTTGTTCTTTATTCACCTGCTTTTTATACGATCTTGCAAAATTATAAGCAAATTCATATTTCCCTAATTCCCAATAATATTCCGCGATATTAATCAAAAGATGGTGATAATTTGGCTTTTGCGCAAGAGCCTTCTTCATTTTTTGAATAGCTTTATAGTAATTTTTTTTTCGAGCGTATATAAGTCCCATTTTTTCTGAGACTTCCGGATTAAATGAACGGAGAGCTAAGACCTGATCAAAGGCGGTCAGCGCTTCATCCGGTCTATTTGATTTCTGCAGAATATTTGCTTTTAGGTGGTAATATTTTGAGATACGGGCGTTAAGGTCAATAGCCTTATTAATTTGAGGCAATGCTTTATCATAATTTGCTTCATTGTATAGTTTAACGGCGTTAGAATAAAACCTAAAAGCTGAATTATGATCATTCGGCTTAGATTGGAATGTTACTTGCCGATAGCACGATATAACAAGGCAGGTAAATAAAAATATAATAAAAACATTTTTAATAAATTTAAAAGACATATCTATAAAGAAATTATATGAATAACTTTTTTTCTGTCCCGATCAGATAGAGAGAAGGGGACAGGCATCAATTCAAAATTTCATACCGCCCGCCGGCTGGTGGGCTTTCCATTTTTTGGGGTTATTTTTTTCTATAAACAGTTCGTCCCGAACTCGGGACTGTAAATCCTTGCTGATGATTAAGATATTGTAACACCCCTCGTATTGTGTCAAATTTGAAATGTAAAGAACTAATATCAATTTTTATCTAAATTAAACTCTTGAATAATCCAATCATAAATTAACTGAGCTTTATTGTCAACTTTAATTTTAGCGCTGCGATTAAAATGATTTTGCAAGCTTTTTGCAATTTCCTCAATAAAAGGTAAATCGCCTTCCTGTGCCCAACGGATCAGGATTGGTTTAATTATTTCCGATTTTTCCGAACACAGTGTTTTGCATATAAAATTTGCGGATACATTTCTCATTAATCTATCGTCCGAAGACTTGTATCTTTCTATATAAGGGATAGTTTTAAGCGGATCGATAAGACTATAGAATTGCATCGAAAGTAAAGTAAACTGCCGAAGATTTTCATCTTTATCATTTAGCAATATATCAATAGTTTTTTTCCAGCCGTCTCTCGGTCCATATCTGCCAATCATTTCCGCTAGTGTACTTTTATGCTGTATTGCTTTATGATGAGATGATTTATAAAATTTATCAATAGCAGAAGGAATTTCTGTAAATAAATCTGTTGTTACCTCTTCCGGTGAATTTATATTAAGCGCCTGACAAATATGTATTAAAAGATTAGTCGCTGATTTAATCTTTCCCTCAGACGGTTCTGTCTGAATATAATAATCATACAATTCCTGCAAATTATCCATTTGTTATCCGCCGCAATAAGAATGATTTTAGATTCTATGTTCTTGTATAGAAATTTTAATGTTTTATTCAAATAGATACTGGATATTGGATGCTGGTCGGAAATACTGGATATAAAACTCAAACATCCCCTCATCCAGTAATTGGTAATCGGTATTCCCGCAAGTGCGGGATTTACGCTCCGCTCCAACCAGCATCAAGTATCAAGCATCCAGTATCGCTTTCATTAATTAATTTG
>JAUXGF010000185.1 GCA_030622395.1 Calditrichaceae bacterium | reverse complement strand
GTTTAAGCGAACCGGTCGTGATGTCTGAAAGAACTGAATTTACAATTGTCGACAGCCTGCGCGGCAGCGCTTTGAATTTATTAGGAATTTCACAAAATATTGAATCTGATAATATTATAGATGTATTTACGGAAAAGATGGATACATCCGCTTATTATCAAATACATACAATTTTATTAGAAGACAGCTCCGGGAATATTGATACTTCAGAGATGGTTGTTTCATTTAAAGCGCTTTTAAAAGAAGACACTACAAAATTTGAATTAGCGGCAATGCTGCCCGAAGACAGCGCTTCCGCTGTTCGCCCGGAAAGTGAAATATTCCTTGAATTCTCCAATCCGACTGAGTGGAAAACTGTAGAAGAGAATTTTATCCTTTACTCTGAAGGAGGCGATACAATTAACGGAAACTGGGAAATTAATTCTGTATTTGACGCTGAGTTTTATCCTCATGAGCCGTTTAAGCCTGATTCGAGTTATCATGTTTCGCTCAATTTGGGTAGCGTTAAAAATCTTTGGGGAAAAGCCTTTAACAAGGATTCTATTTGCAGCCGGTATTTTACAATTGTCGAATCTCGTGAGCTTGGGGAAATGTCCGGAATGGTTCAGGTTAAGGATAGCATTGCCAAGCCTGTTTATCTAAATATCAAATATTTAAATAAGCGGACGCCGCCGTTTAAGATAATGCTTAAGCAGCCCGGAGAATTTTACATAAAGTGTCTTCCTGATGGAGAATATTTGCTTGACGGCTTTGTTGATTTGGATGAAAACGCTAAATTTTCTTTCGGCAGATTATATCCGTTTGAGTTTGCCGAGCCTTTTTATTTTTTAAAAGATACAATAAAAATCAGGAAACGCTGGGAGAAAGAAGGAGTAAATTTAATATTACCGGGCGGGGCAAAAAAGTGAAGCGGCCGGTAATTAATTTTATTAAAATTGAAGCTACAGGAAATGATTTTATTTTGATTGACGGGCGGAAAATTGATGCAGAATCTTTCTCGCAAAAACAAATTCGTCTTATGTGTAATCGAAATTTTGGCATTGGGGCGGACGGGCTTATCTTTTTAACTTCTTATCATAAAAAATATTTTGGAATGGATTATTTCAATTCCGACGGCTGCAGAGCAGATATGTGCGCAAACGGCAGCCGGGCGCTAATTTTATTTGCAAATATTTTAGGATTAGTAAAAACTAAAGAAAAAATATTCTTTTATGTTTCTGATAAAAAGCATGAAGCGTTTATCAATTCTGCGGATAATATTAAGGTAGAGCTGTTTGTAAATGGTTTAATAAAAAAAATTGACAGCGGCGTATTTGACCTGCCGCAGGATATGGAAGTTCTGGGTTTTATAGATACCGGAGTGCCTCATTTAGTTGTTCGGGTTAATTCGGATTTAGATAAGATTGATTTCAAAAAAATTGCAATATATTTACGTTATCATCTCATGTTTAAAAAAAAAGGGACGAATGTAAATTTTATTAAAATTTTAGAAAAAAACAAATTACAAGCGCGCACTTATGAACGCGGCGTGGAAGATGAGACGTTATCATGCGGCACAGGAGTTACTGCAAGCGCTTTATTATATTGGCATAAAATTTATCCGAACGGTAATATGCTGGAAGTTAAGACAAAAGGCGGATTATTAAAAGTAATGAAAAAAGATAATCGTATCTTTTTGGAAGGCGCCGCCCGCCAGACTTATACCGGACAATATTTTTTGATTAATGATTAAATCAATGTTAAAATTTATGTATATTATCACTATTATTAAATTTATTTTTTATTATAATATTGTAAATTGATTTTGTTGTATTATATTTTGATACGAATGTAAAAAATACATATAGATTATTTAACAGTGAAAATTGATAGAAACGATACCGGATGTTTGGAATAAAGGTTAAAATCTAAAACGACTTAAATATTTTGTAATATTAAAAATAATTTACAAGAGGATGGTATGAAGAAATTATTAATTTTATTAGGCATTGTATTTTTTATTTCATCCTGCGCTTTGTTTAAGCCTGCTCCAAAAGAAGAAGCTGAGCCTGCAATTACAGAAGAGGAACTGCGTCTGGTAGAGGCGGAGAATTATGTAAGCGATGGAATTTCCTATCATCATGCAGGCAATGATAGTATGGCGGTGTCTTCATGGCGTAAGGCGTTGGAAATTATTCCGGATGACGCAGAAGTGCATAATTTTTTGGGTATCTCATTACACAGCTTAGACCGTATTGAAGACGCTTTAGTGGAGTTTAAGATTGCAGTCAGCCTGAACGCTGATTATTGTCAGGCTTACAATAACGCCGGGTATATGTTGTTTTTATTAAACAACTATGATGAAGCGTTGGTTTATTTTAATAAATCTTTAGCGGCTGATGCTAGTTTTGAACCGGCGATAAGAAATCGTAAATTGGTTAAAAGGATAATAAGTGGCAATTTAAGCAAAAAAGTTTTTGAAATTGTCGAAAATGCGACTAAAGAAATTGATTATGAGAAACAAATCACTGAATATCGTAAGGTATTGGAAATTGATTCTACTTACGCTAAAGCGCATAACAATATTGCGGTTGCTTATTATTATGAAGATTGCATGGACAGCGCTAAGTATCACTTGACAAAAGCCATTGAATATAAAAAGAATTATCCGGAAGCTATTAATAATTTAGGTTATCTTCACAAGGTTGATGAAGATTATGAAACGGCGATAAAATTATTCCTAAAAGCGCTGACATTAAAGCCCCGCTATATAGGAGCTTTAAATAACTTAGGAGAAACGTACACTTTAAACGGCGAGATAAATAACGCCAAACGTGTTTTTACGACGGTTTTAGATTTAGAACCGAAAAATATTGTGGCCAAAGAATGGTTAGCCACCATTAATAAGGGAAAAGAATAGAGGAAGTTTAATGAAATAATTGTAATTTCCTTTTTGGGACGAGCCTGCCCCTGCCGCAGACATCCCGACAATTCGGGTCTAACCCCTTTTCTAAAGGGGAATAAACTTTTACCGAATTACGGGACATATTCGTGCATCGTTCGTTGAGTGCGATAGCGCATGTGAGTTTATATGGAGACAAGATGTATATTGTATTAATGGCTGGTGGAATCGGCACAAGATTTTGGCCGAGAAGCAGAGCTTCTCTTCCAAAACAGATGCTTAATATTTTTGGCGAAAGATCTATGCTGCAAATGACTTATGACAGGATTAAGGAATTAACTTCAACTGATAAAATCTTAGTTATTACAAGCAGCGAATTAAAAGATTCAGTAAGTAAACAACTTCCCGAAATACCTAAAAAAAATATTATAGCCGAACCTTTCGGACGCAATACAGCGCCCTGTATCGGATTAGCAGGGGCGATTATTCAAAGCCGAGAAAAAAATAATGAGATTATGATTGTTCTGCCCTCTGATCATCTGATTAAGGATGTTGAAAAATTTAGAAATACATTAATCACTGCTGCAAAATATATTCCCGAACGAGACTGTCTTATTACAATAGGCATTAAGCCTGCATATCCTGAAACAGGCTATGGGTATATTCAAAAATACTCGGAGATTGCCTCAACTTTTAACCGCTCAATTTATAAGGTAAAAACGTTTGCCGAGAAACCAAATTTAGAAACGGCAAAACGTTTTTTAGAAAGCGGTGATTTTCTTTGGAACAGCGGTATGTTTATATGGTCGGTGAAATCTATTATGGATGAGTTTGACGAGCATCAGCCGGAATTAGCCGAAGGATTAAGTTTTCTTAAGGAAAAAGTGGATACGCCTCAAATGGATGAGGCGATTTATGACGTCTACTCTAAAACAAAATCTATTTCAATTGATTATGGTATAATGGAAGCCGCTAAAAATGTTTGCGTAATCGAGGCTGATTTTGGGTGGAATGACGTCGGCTCATGGGAAGCGGTTTATAATATTTCCGAGAAAGATTCAAAAGGTAATGCGGTCCAAGCGCCAGAGAAAGTTCTTTTGAACGCTAAAAACAACTATATATTTTCGTCTAAAAAATTAGTGGCTGCCGTTGATGTAGAAGATTTGGTGGTCGTTGAGACAGACGATGCTTTGTTGATTTGCAGGAAAGAAGAATCACAAAAAGTAAAAGACGTAGTTGACAACCTGCGCAGGAAAAAATTCGATAAGTATTTGTAAGTTCGCCAAAATATTGTTATTATTGTAATATAATTATTCAATTGAAGCGGACGTCAATTTCTATGCAGAAAGAGAAAATATTAGAAGAATTATTAAATCTGCTTGAGCGCCTTTCTTTTACTGTTAAATATGGCCGCGGGAATTTTCGCGGCGGATTGGTTCGCTATCATGATCACAGTTATTTTTACTTAAACCGGCGTTCTGAGACAGAGGCTAAAATAAATATCATTATAGATGAATTAAAACAATTGGAAATACCGGAGGAAATACTTACGCCGGAAATAAAAGAGATTTTATGTAAAGGTTGTTAAAGGATAACTTTTAAGGGAAAAGCCCAGATATTGGTGGAATATTGTAATTGATTTTTACCCCGAAGTGTCGGGATGCAAGCAAGGGTGGGTTTATGTCATCTCAAATATAGAGCCTAAAAAATTCCCGCCAAAGACTGAGGTATTACCTCTTTAAGCAGCAATTAATATGCATATAACAGATTAACATTTAACAGATTAACAATAAAGTAAATCAATTTAATGGAGGTCAAGTTTTGGATTTTGAAGGAAGAGGCGCTGTTCGCATCAATTCTGAAAATTTGTTAGCGTTTCGTTTATTTGATAAAGAAGGCCGGGTATGTAATGAAGGAATGGTTGAAACGCTCGACATTAGCCGTACTGGAATCGCTATTCAATTTAAAGAAGCGATGGATATAGGATTAAAAATAGAACTCACTATCGGATTGGGTGACGACGTTGTTAAAACAATCGGTAAAGTACGAAATCTTCAGGAAGTTGACGATGGTCAATTTCAAATCGGCATTGAGTTTGATTTTCTTACGGATGAAGATCTGAATAAAATCGCTATAGTTTATCCATCGATATTGAAATAGAGAAATTTGAAAAACAATTTTTAGTTAACAGCTCAGCCCGTGTGAAGAATCGGATTAATGGATTGGTGCCGTGCCTGCCGACAGGCAGGGAATAATAGAGTGATGCTCCTGCGGCGCGGGAGAAGAAAGGATGTCTGCGATAGGGATGAAATGTAATAATTTAACCATTTAAACATCAATCCATTACTCCAGTATTCCACTACTCCAATTCTTTGCATGTGCTGAATTGTTATATAAATGCTACTGCAATGGAACATTATACCATGGAAGGTTTGTGTCATCGGATTAGCCTTGTCTTATTGTATTACTTAAACATTCTAATAAATCCTCATGGTTTAACCATCTTTTTATAAAATAATTTTCATGAATAATTATTATGATCAGTTAATTTAATTTCATTGACTAAAATATCGCAAGTCGGGCAATGTTGAAAAACGTTATAATATTTGTACAATTATTTAATGAATATTGTTATTGCCGCCGGAATTCAATACATATTTATACATATTTTACCAGAATCTAAAAAAAATTTATGATTAATCGAAAAGCTTTATTATCTAATAATAAACAATAAGTTAGTTCAAAGTAATCAATTTTATTTTATAAAATCCGGTTGTAATTTTATTATTTTGTCGTTATATTTTACTCTATCATTTCCAACGGCTAAAAAGTTGAATTAAATTACCATTTTGTTAATTGAAAATTTGATATAAATTATATTTTCTAAGTTGATTACAAAGGGGATTTATAATACCAACGGCTCTTCAAAACACCTGACAATTTCCCATATAAAAGGAAAAAGTTAAATAATTATTTTTAATATACGATAAGTATTAGACCCGACAGGTTTTCGAAAACCTGTGAAGTCTGAAAAAAATTAAATTTATCAACCAGCTATTTGGAGGCATTATGACGCGTAATTTTACTATTTTACTATTTATTTTGTTTTTATTTTCAATTAGTTATTCAAGTGACGACAGCAAAAAACTTAAGAAAACGTTTCATCCTGTCCCGATTAAGAATTGTAAGGTTTTGGAAATGCCGCAAGAGCCGGCTGCGCCTAAAGTTGATTCTAAAAACACTAATGTCGTTTCCCATCCACAAAATAATGCCCCTTTAATAAAAAAGACAAACTTTAATGCC
>JAUXGF010000479.1 GCA_030622395.1 Calditrichaceae bacterium | reverse complement strand
TTTTTGAATTGCCATCCCGATGCATCGGGATGGCAATTCAATAATTCTACTCTTAAGTTGACGCTTATGCGAAGGGTCGGGACCAATAATGAAATCACATCCCGATCATCACAGGATATAAGTTGGATTGAAATAAAATCTCTCACAATCCCTTGACACAAAAGTCGCCTCGGGAATTAGGTTAAAATATTTCTCACAAAAAATCAAAGACTTAACAACAAAGGGACTATTTACTATAGCGTTTACTAAACTAAAATTTCATCGGCGTGAAGCAGATCGGAAAATTGTTCGTTTTTAATTGATTCCGAATTTTTGTGCGCTTTTGCTATTGCGCTGACAATATAGCGGTTGGCGATAAATACTTTCCGCAGATCGATCTCAGCCTCATCCAAAAGCAGGTAGCCGGTAAAAAGATAGCTGTACAAATCCACCAATTCTTTAGCGGCTACGTCCTGGAAATATTTATCCTTTTTATCGACAACATATTTTAAACTGTCTATAAAAATTTCACGGATTTCTTTTAAATTATCGGCTAATTTTTGCAGATTACCCTTATAGGCTTTTTTCTCTTTCTCGTCAAAATGCCCGGCTAAAATATCGTTAATAACCCCGCCGATAGCGGCGACGATTTGCAGTTGTGAAGTGCCCTCATAAATATTGGTAATACGGGCGTCGCGCGCCAGCCGCTCAACTATAAATTCTTTCATATATCCTGTGCCGCCGTGAATTTGAAGGGCGTCGTAAGCAATCCGGTTGGCGTTTTCCGTTAAAATATATTTTGTCATAGGCGTAAGCATGGCTGCAATTTTAGCAGCTTCTTTTAAGCGGGTATTTTCTTCGGCGAATGACTTGCCTTCAGCTTTAAGCCGGGTGATTTTTTCATCAAATTTATCACGCAAATCTACCCATTTTGAGGTGGCATAAAGCAGGGAGCGGTCGCTTTCCAGGGTAACGCGCATATCGATAAGCATATTGGTTACAACGGGGATGTTATAAATAGGCTGACCGAATTGTTCGCGCGCTTTAGCGTATTTCAAAGCTTCTTCATAAGCGGCCTGAGAAATTCCCAATGCCTGGGCCGAAACGCCTAAACGGGCGCCGTTCATTAAATCCATTACATATTTGATTAAGCCGAATTTACGTTTTCCGATCAATTGCGCCGGCGTATCATTAAATTGAAGCTCACAAGTGGGCGAACCGTTAATTCCTAATTTATGCTCAATGCGTCTGACTTTAACGGTTTCATCGCCGTAACAGACGAACATACTTAGACCCCGTCCATCCTTTGTGCCGGACTCTGAACGGGCTAATACCAACAGAATTTCTGCGCAGCCATTAGTGATAAAACGCTTTACCCCGTGTAAAAACCAGTTTTCATTTTCATCCTGGTAAGCGTGCATCATAACCGCCTGTAAATCCGAGCCGGCGTCCGGTTCGGTAAGCGCCATTGCCCCGGTGCATTCGCCGCTGGAAAATTTAGGCAGAAATTCGGCGCGCTGCTCGTCGCTGCCGAATTTGTTGATCGTTTCGGATATATCCTGCAAACCGAAAATATTCATCAATGAGGCGTCCGCTTTTGAGATCATTTCGATAGCCATGATATAAATAGTTGTCGGGAAATTAAGTCCGTCATATTTGCGGGGCAGGGTAAAGCCCATTAACTCCGCCTGCGATAATTGTTTCAGGGCTTCTTGTGTGCCTTTGGCGTAAGTAACTTTACCGTCTTCCAGGCTGCTGCCGTCAATATCAACGTCGGCGGCGTTGGGCGCTACGGTATTTCCGGCAATGCCGCCGATAATTTCCAATATCCTGTAATAGTTATCGATAGCGTCCTGATAATCTTTGGGGGCGTAATTATATTTTTTTGCTTCTTCATAATTATGTTCGATAATATTAACAACTTCTTCGATGTTTAAATTGTTAAATTGAAAAAGCACATCTTTGTTTTCAGTAAAAAAATTTGGCATATTGTCCTCTATTTCAAATAATTCATCCATTTTGCCACAAAGGCTCAAAGAC
The DNA here is from genome assembly GCA_030622395.1 of Calditrichaceae bacterium. Classification (GTDB taxonomy): domain Bacteria; phylum Calditrichota; class Calditrichia; order Calditrichales; family Calditrichaceae; genus JAUXGF01. Next base: position 620 of record JAUXGF010000479.1, on the reverse strand, counting down.
ACAAAGATATTTTAATATTTAATATTCTTAGAGTCTTCGTGACTTAGTGGCTGATCTTTGATCCATTACTTTAACTTATGTTTATAGGTTTTAATAAACTCCGGAACAACTTCCATGGCGTCGCCGACAATACCGTAATGGCATATATCAAAAATAGGCGCTTCGGCGTCCGTGTTGATGGCGATAATTTTATTTGATTCTTCCATCCCGGCTCTGTGTTGAATAGCGCCTGAAATGCCGCAGGCAATATAGAGCTTAGGACGGACTGTTACCCCGGTCTGTCCAATCTGCCGGGCTGGTTCTGTAAATCCGGCGTCCACAGCGGCGCGGCTTCCGCCGACTTCCCCGCCGATCACATCGGCTAATTCATGCAGTAATTGAAAATTATCCTTTGAGGTCATCCCATAGCCGCCGGAAACGATAATCCGCGCTCCTTTTAAATTGATCTTACTTTCCTCGTGATGCCGCTCGATGATTTTTACTAATTGATCAACTTGATTTGGCTCAAAAGGAATCCCGGTGATTTTGCCTTTTTGAGGATTTTCCAGAGGCGTCATTTCCATTACGCCCTCACGAACCGTAGCCATTTGCACATCGCTGTTGGGACTGATAATAGTGGC
>JAUXGF010000251.1 GCA_030622395.1 Calditrichaceae bacterium | reverse complement strand
TATACAATACAAGTTGCAACAATCCCTACTAAGATATTCATTATCACTCCGGTTTTTAGAAAGTCGGTAAATTTGTAACCGCCCGGATTATAAACCATCAAATTTGTCTGGTATCCGATTGGGGTGGCGAAGCAGGCGGAGGCGGCTATGGCGATAGTAATCATAAAAGCCCTGGGATCAACATTTAAATGCTGAGCCGTGGAAAGCGCAATGGGAAACATAAGCGCCGCCGCGGCATTATTAGTGATCAGTTCCGTGTATATACTTGTTATGAAAAACACGCCGGCTATAATGCCGATTATTCCAAATCCATGCAATGAACTAATTAAATAATTAGCCGCTAAATCAGCCAGTCCTGAATTTTCAAGAGCTTTTCCAACTCCAAAGGCTGCGGCGATAACTAATAAAACATCAAAGTCGATTGAATTTTTAGCGTCATTGAAACTGATTATATTACTTATAAGCATCAAAGCCGCGGTTACTGAGGCGGCGATGAGCATTGACGGGGCAAATCCGGTTGCTGCGGATAAAACCATTAAAATAACAAAAATCAGCGCCGTTTGACCTTTTCTTTTAGGCTTGGAATATTTATCGACGCTTAAACTTACCAAAGAAAAATCACGGGAATTATACCATCTTTGATCAAAATCTTTGTTAGCAAGCAGAAATAATGTATCGTTAGGTTGAAGCTCAATATCGCCTACTTTTTTCTTTATCCTTTCGCCGCTGCGATGGATGCCCAAAATTACAGCGTTATACTTTGTGCGGAAATCGCAATCCCTGACAGTCTGCCCTATTAAAGGGGAAGAATTTGAAATGACTGTTTCATAAGTTTTAACCTTGTCCGAATCAATATTTTTCAGGTCAAAGTCGGGATCTTTTATAATATGAAGTCCCGGGGTTTTCTGAAGCTCAAAAATAGTATCCGGCAGACCGACAAAGAAGAGACGATCATTTATTTTGATTTTTTCATCAGGCGAAACCGGGGCGATCTCTTTTTCATCCCTTATAATCTGAAAAAGATATAATCCTTTTAAGTGCCGTAAATTCGCTTCTTCAATAGACCTTCCGATATTGGGGTATTCCAGATCAACTTTCATTTCCACGACAAATTCACGGGTATGCTCTCCAAACTGAGTCATAATATCTTTTCTTTTTGGGAGCAGCAAATGTCCGCCTAAAGCAAAATATATTATACCTATAATTGCTACGGGCAATCCTACTTTTCCAAGTTCGAAAAACGAAAAGCCTTCTAATCCATGATCTAAAAGCAATCCATGAACAACTAAATTTGTGCTTGTGCCTATTAATGTGCAAAGTCCGCCAAAGATCGCCGCATACGAAAGGGGAATCAAAAATTTTGAAGCGGGCAGATCGTTATCCTTAGACCATTTTTTTATAACAGGGATTAGAGAGGCGACAACAGGAGTATTGTTAAGAAAAGCAGAGATAAAAGATACAGGCAGCATTAATCTAATATACCTGCTTTTACTTTTACCTTTGCCTAAAATTTTCCCCATTGTCTTTCCAAATGCGGTTGAGCTTTGCAAAGCAGCCGCTATAACAAACAATACCGCTACAGTTAACATCCCATGATTAGAAAATCCATTAAAAGCCTCTTTTATCGAAATTACGTTTCCGAGACAAAGCACAAGAAGTGAGAAAAAAAGGATTATTGACGGTCTGTATAATTCCTTTATAAGAGCTATAGTCATCATTAAAATAACTGCGGCTGTAAAATACATTTCGAACATGCCCCCTCCTTAACTAAACAAATCCCCAAGCGGGAAAACGAATTTAACGATCAGTTATCTGCTTAATCTCAACATTGAAAACAACACATAACCATACTACACCGGATTTCAAACAGATTATAATTTAAAGAATAATACAAGAATTTTCACAAAATATACAAAACCCGCACATAACAGATGTGATAAAACAGACTATTTTATTTGAATTTTCTGATACTATTTTTGAGTCTGCTCTAAAAAGGTATAGCCACCGATTTTTACCAAAAAACACCGATTGTTTTTATTTCAGTTAACAAAGTCGGTTTCGTGAAAATTTGTATAATTGCTGGTTTTTAGAGCAAAATTATACTTTAGCTATGTCTTTTATTCTGAATTAAAAAAACGGAGTGAAAAATCTTATACATTTTAAAAAGACTCTTACTCCGCTAAAGATTATATATTCAAGCAATCTCACCGCCAATTATTATTCCGTTGCTGTGTCTACTTCTTCTACCGCCGTTGCTTACTGCTTTTCCGACAAAACCGTCCCGATTCGTCGCATAGGCGTCAACTTAACAAATATTTCTGTGTTGATAACTTTGTCCCGTAGGGACATTTGATAATAGCCCAGAGATTCATCTCTGGGAATGATATACATTTTCAATGTGAGTCCCGTAGGGACGATTGTTACACAACTGATTCGATAATATTTATCAGTTATGCAGGTTTCAATCGTCCCTACGGGACTAATTGAATTATTATATATCTCTTCCCCACCAATAAATTGGTGGGCTATTTTCAATCATCCCTAACGGGACTATATTCCAGCAATATTTTTAAATACCTTATAAACCAAACAATTTGTTCGCTACTTAAGTTGACGCCTATGCTGCTGGTCGGGATTCGCTTCGCTTCATCTGTTACTTCTGTTCCCAGACCGTCCCCTGCGGCGTATCTTTAATTTCAATTTTCAATTCGATAAGGCGGTTACGGATTTCATCTGCCAGGGCAAAATTTTTCTGCTGGCGCAGTTTGTTCCGCAAGTCAAGGATTAAATCCATTACAGCGGCAATGTTGTTATCGCTTTTTCCGCCTAACACATCATAATCGTCCGGTAGCAGCCCTAATACCCCGCCCGCTGTTTCTTCGATTATTTTTATTATAGCGTTTAATGAATTTTCAGCGACGGTTTTACCGTCATCCAGCCAGCCGTTTACCTCGCGCATAAAATCAAACAAAGCGGCAATAGCGCGCGGCGTGTTAAAATCGTCGTTCATTTCATCTATAAACTTTTGGCGGAATTGTTCGATTTTTTCGTCAAAAGCGCTGTCATTGCCTTTTTGAACGGCTTTGGTTTTTAATATCCTCAGGAAATTCTGATGAATTTTTTCCAGACCTTTTTGCCCGGCCTGCAAAGCCTGATCGCTGAAATCAAGCGGAGAGCGGTAATGACTGCTCAACACAAAAAAGCGAATGCCTAAAGGCGCATATTTTTTCACAGCGTCTTTAATATTAATAAAGTTGTCAAGGGATTTACCCATTTTTGTTCCGTTAACAGTAACCATGTTATTGTGTATCCAATAACGGCAAAAAGGTTTGTCATTAGCCGCTTCGCTCTGGGCAATTTCGCACTCATGATGGGGAAACACATTTTCCAGTCCGCCGCCGTGAATATCAAAAGGCTGACCTAAATATTTGGTCGACATAACCGAACATTCGGCATGCCATCCGGGATAACCTTTACCCCAGGGACTGTTCCACTGCATAAGATGTTCGGGCTCGGCATGTTTCCACAGGGCAAAATCCGCCGGATGTCTCTTTTCTTCGATTACACAAACACGCGCCCCGCCGATCAGCTCTTCTATATTGCGTCCCGATAGTTTGCCGTACTCTTTGAACTTTTCTATATCAAAATAGACATTGCCGTTTTTTTCGTAGGCAAATCCTTTTTTAAGCAGGGTTTCAACCAATTCAATCTGTTCGGGAATATGGCCGCTGGCTCGCGGCGATATATCCGGACGCAGTACATTAAGCAGGTCCATATCTTCAAAATAACTGCGCGTATAGCGTTCGGCGATTTCCATAGGCTCAAGTTTTTCCAGCCTTGCCTGCCTGAGGATGCGGTCTTCCCCTTCGTTTGTATCGCCCAGCAGATGCCCGACGTCGGTGATGTTTTGCACGTAACGCACCTTGTTACCTAAATAGCGCAAATAGCGTACAATAACATCAAAACTAATATAACTCTTGGCGTGCCCTACATGAGCGTGACCGTAAACAGTAGGCCCGCAAACATAAATTCCCACAAAACCGGAATTCAGAGGTTCAAAAATTTCTTTTTTACGGGTAAGCGTATTGTAAATTTTAAGCATTTTTCTTTGCACCTGTGTTTTTAATTAGTGCCTGAACGAAAAACCGCTTTTTTGTCATTTCGATCCCGATAAATCGGGAAGAAATCTGTAACTTCTATATTTATAACACTAAAAGATTTCTCGCTCCGCTTCGAAATGACAGTTTTGGTTAGTTTTCGTTTAGACACTAATTAATATAAAAGGTTAATCTCTTAATCTAAAACCACCTATTGCTCACTTATTGTCACATGTTCCATTTTATCGTCTTCCCGGATAGAATCCACAACATCCAGTCCGTTTATTACTTTCCCGAAGACAGTATGCTTTCCATTTAAGTGGGGTTGAGGTGAATGCGCTATGAAAAATTGACTGCCGTTTGTGTTCGGGCCGGCATTCGCCATAGAGATTGATCCCCTCTCGTGTATCAGTGGATTTTCCTTTACTTCATCTTCAAAAGTATAGCCCGGTCCGCCGCTGCCGGTTCCGGTTGGATCTCCTCCTTGTATAACAAAGTTATCAATCACCCGATGAAAAGACACGCCGTCATAGAAACCTTCCCTGGCTAAAAAGACAAAATTGTTCACCGTTTTCGGCGCTTGTTGCGGATAGAGCTCCAATTCGATAACGCCTTTATTAGTCTCTATCTTCGCTTCATACTTTTTTTCTTGATCAATTTGCATCTCAGGCTGGCTGTTCCAATTCATTTTAGACATTTACAATTCCTCCGTATTATTTTTTTTAACATTATTTACAAGTAGAGTTCAGGCGCACCAAACACTACCTTTAATTTACGTAAAGAGTAGAGTAGTGCCAAAGCTAAAATTCCCGACACCAAACGCAAATGCATTTTGTATCGGCTGCAACGAATAGATTAGGTTATTTTTAATTATCTGAATTAATAGGAACTTGGCCGTCCAAAAATTCAAAACCACCACTTTCGTAAATTGTAATAAATCTTTTAATAAATCTATGTTGATTAAATATCCACTTTACCATATAACCACCACCCGCATC
>JAUXGF010000209.1 GCA_030622395.1 Calditrichaceae bacterium | reverse complement strand
TATACTACTGGATTTAGCGCCGAATTCAAACACCTCCCACTCAAAATCATGGCTGGTGGTGTCCATAGTAGTAAGGGAGGCTTTAACAATCCTGCCGGTCTTGCCGTTTAATATTGCATAAGCGCTGTAATTATATTCGTGCGCCGGCTGTTAGTTTTCATCATGCAGCAGCGTGTCGCTTTTGTCTAATTTGCCATTAAACACAAAATTCGTATCACGCTTAACTATATAAACAGCTTCGCTTTCCAAAGGAGAAGTTTCCAACTTTAACCAGGCTTCGGTTACTTCCGCAGACTCAACAGTAAGCTTTATTTCTATTTCCTTTTCCTGCACAAGCTTCACAGGGGATAAATCTTTTTTGCAAGCTGGGATAAGAAGGAAAATTAAAGAAAAAAGATTAATGATTAAAGAATATTTATTAAATTTTTGTCGTATAGACATTTTGTTCTCCTATAGCTTTCAACCGCTTAGAACTGTTGAAGCTAATGTAATTTTACGTGATATGATATTATCATAGTAAGAGCATTTCCCCTTTCTGCTTTTTTAAATAATGACTTTACTCAATCTTAAAAAGTTAACAAAAATATATCAAATTGTGTTTTTACTGGTATTAATTTCTCTTAATTCCAAGCAATTTTTCAATAGCTTCCAGTATCATGGAAACCGAATTTGGTTTGTGTAAATTGCGCATGTTCTGCGCCATTTGTTTTAAATAAGTTTCGTCATTGAAAAATTTATCCATGGCGCTTATAAGACTGCCTTGTAAATTTTCATCGTCTTTAATAACCACCGCAGCCCCTTTATCGGCAAGCGTCCGGGCATTTTTAAATTGATGATCCGCCGCCGCATAAGGATAGGGCGCCAATATAGCCGGCAGTCCCGCAGCCATTAATTCTGAAAGGGTCATAGCCCCGGCGCGGCAGACTGCAAAATCCGCCGCCTTATATGCTTTTGGCATTTGATCGATAAAAGGCAGCGTTGCCACATTTTGTACATTCTCTTGTTCCAATAGCTTTTTATATATTTCATACTCCTTTTGACCTGTCTGCCACAACAATTGAAAAGAGGGATGAATTTTCCCATCTATTACAATTTCCTTAATTGCTTTATTGATAGTGGCTGCGCCCTGACTGCCGCCAAATACCAAAACCGTTTTAAGCTCCGGGTTAAGTTTAAACATTTGGCGGCAATCACTTTTTTTCTCATTAACAGGCTTAAAATAAACCGGATTGCCTGTTACCAAAATATTATCCGCCCCTTTTAAATATTCCTTTGCTTCGTTATAGGCTAAGAATATCATATCGGCTCGCTTTGCCAGCAGGCGCGTTGTCACGCCGGGAAAACTGTTCTGTTCCTGAATGACAGTCGGAATACCCAATTTTACAGCGCTTTTAAGCGCCGGACCCATTACATACCCGCCTGTTCCGATTACAATATCCGGCTGAAACGCTGACAGTTCTTTTTTACAGATATTCATACTTTTTAACAGTTTAAAAGGAAACGTCAAATTCTTTAAAGTAACGCGGCGCTGAAATCCGGCTACCGGAATAAACTTAATTTCATATCCTGCCTGCGGCGCTTTTACGCTTTCAATTCCGCGCCGGGTGCCAAAAAATATAATTTCACTTTCCCATTTAGCGGCTATGGCGTCGGCTATGTTTATCGCCGGGAAAACATGACCGCCGGTGCCTCCTCCGGCCATTACGACCTTTAATTTTTTGTCCATCATATTTATGAGTTTATTACAGCGTTAAATAATCGTTCCCGTTTTTCTTTAAATTCATCCCAGTTATTTGAAGCTCCCGCCAGACTTGTATGCCGTGAAATACTTAGCAGTACGCCTACGCTAAGACCCATAAACACTAAGTGCGATCCTCCATAACTGATAAAAGGCATGGGCAGCCCAGTCGCCGGCAGCAGCATACTTACTACAGCGGTATTTATAAAAGCATAAAGAACAATATTTATCGTAATCCCAACTGCTAAAAATTTACCAAATGTATCCGGAACCTTGGCGGCAATCCTGACTCCGCGGTAGAGAATAATTAAAAATAACGCCAGTATAATCGTTGTTCCGATAAAACCAAACTCTTCGCCGATAATGGAAAAAATAAAATCAGTGTGTGAATCGGGTAAAAAGAAAAATTTTTGTTTGCTTTGTCCGACCCCGTAACCAAACCAGCCGCCCCGCCCGATTCCTATTAAGGATTGTTTAACCTGATAACCGGCGTTCAGCGGATTGCTTAAAGCGTTTAGCCAGTCGGAAACCCGGCTTCGCTGATAAAAATTGGCGCTCATCATATAAATTACTAAAGGAATCATAGGGAGAGCCATTCCGACAATATATTTTATTTTAACGCGGCTTATAAAAAGCATAATGCCCGTAATTAAGGCAATCATCAAAGCTGTGCTTAAATCGGGCTGCAACATAATAGGGAATAATATTATAACCGATATAAACATCAGGGGCATTAAGCCTGTTTTAAAATCATTCAACCGTTCTCCCCGTGAAGAAAGGGAATGAGCGAAATAAATAATCAGGGCAATCTTAGCTAATTCCGACGGCTGAAAATTAATGATTCCTAATGAATACCAGCGGCAGGCTCCTTTTATTCTTACGCCAAAAAGGAATAATCCCAAAAGCAATAATATTGAAATCCCGATAAATAGTAATGGTCTGCTTTGGTTTTTCAATTTCCGGTAATCTATTTTAGAAACAATAATCATTAATATAATAGTAACCACTCCCCACAACACCTGCTTTCTAAAAAAATAGGTGAGTGAGCCAAAATTACTATTTGCCATCATAGAACTGGCGCTGAAAACCATAATTAATCCAATCATTAAAAGCAAAGTAACACAGGCTGCAATGACTAAAACAACTTTTCCGTTTTTCATATAAACCTTTCATGGGCTGCCGCAGCTTTTTTTTCCCATCCCTAATACAATAGGGAAGGGAAAAAGATACTCCAAGTCCCCCTCTATTTCTTAAAGAGAGGGGGATTTGGGGGGTGAGTTGAAAGACTTTCATATCATACCTTAAAGATTATTTACGATTTTTTTAAACTGCCTGCCGCGGTCTTCGAAATCGGCAAACATATCAAAACTGGCGCATGCCGGGGATAGGATTACTACATCCCCTTTTTCTGTTACTGCCTGCGCTTTCAGTACGGCGCTTTCCAACGTATCCATTATATGCAGCGGTTTTAAATCCCGCCAGACCTCAGACATTTTAGAAGCCGCATTGCCGATTAATATAATTTCCTTAACCTGCTTTGAAATCAAATCATTTAATTTTGTGAAATCACTGCCCTTATCTTTACCTCCGGCAATCAATACAATCGGTTCGTTAAAACTTTGCAGGGCAAAAGAAAGCGATTCAACTGTAGTGGCTTTGGAATCGTTTATATATTTGACGCCGTTCTTTTCAGCCACAAATTCCAAGCGGTGTTCCACCCCGTTAAAAGTTTGCAGCGTTTCTTTAATATGATCAAAGCTTACATTTGCACGCGCAGCCGCTAAAGCCGCCGCCATAGCGTTCATATAATTATGTATGCCTCTTAGCGGCATCTCGTTAACGTCAATTAACTTTTTTTCGTTTAAAAATAATGCGCCTTTTTCATAAAAAGCAGCGGCGTTTTTGCCGCCTTCAATATCAAATCTCTGTAAGCGGCATGAAAGGTTCTCCGCCCAGCCGCTTAATTTCTGATCAGCGGAATTAAAAATTAATAAATCATCCGCTTTTAAATTTTTAGTGATGCGCCACTTTGCTTTTAGATAATCCTCATAACTTTTATAATGATCCAAATGGTTAGGCGCAAAATTCAACACCGCCGCAGTACAGGGACAAAAAGTATCTATTGTTTCAAGCTGGAAACTGGATACTTCGACTACGGCCCAGGTTTTTTCATGGCTGTTTTCAACATAATCAGAAAAAGGCGCGCCGATATTCCCGGCTACAATCGCATCGGGGTAACGCTTTTTTAACATTTCGCCTATTAAAGTTGTGGTAGTAGTCTTACCGTTAGAACCGGTAACTGCGATTATCGGCGCCCTGCAAAACCAACCGGCAATTTCGATTTCCGAATAAAGCGGTATTTTAGCCTGCATAATAAGTTGCACAATTTCAGATTTAACCGGGATACCGGGGCTAAGCACAACAAGATCAGCCTCGAATGCGCGTTTGCTGTGAGCGCCAAACTCATATTCTATACCGGCTTGTTCTAATATTTCTATTTGCCTTTTTTTATCGTCTTTTTTTGAAATATCACTTACAAAAACCTGCGCTCCGAAATTTTTAACAAGTTTTGCCGCGGCCAGACCGCTGCGCGCCGCTCCTAATACTGTAATCTTTTTATTTTTAATATCTATTGCCATTTTATCTTTTTACTTAAATTATTGCGTTTTAAACGTACTAAAACTGAGCAGCAGCAAAAGAACTCCAATAATCATGAACCGTACAACGATTTTGCTTTCATGCCAGCCCTTTAATTCAAAATGATGATGAAGCGGCGCCATGAGGAATACACGTCTTCCCTCACCGTATTTCTTTTTCGTATATTTAAAATAAGTCGTTTGAATAATCACGGATAACACTTCAATAATAAAGATTGCGGCAATGATCAATAAAAGTAATTCTTTTTTTAACAAGATCGCCGCCGTTCCCAATGCGCTGCCCAAAGCCAGAGAACCCGTATCTCCCATAAAAATTTCTGCAGGATATGTATTATACCACAAAAAGCCTATTGCCGCGCCAAAAATTGCCAGGCAAAAAATAGTTAACTCTTCCGTACCCGGCAGATAAATGATATTCAAATAAGCGCTAACATCAACACGACTTGTTACATAAGCTATTCCCGCCAACGCTATAAAAGCTATGGCAGAGAGCCCTGCCGCCAGTCCGTCCAGGCCGTCCGTTAAATTCACGGCATTAGACGCACCGGTAATAACAAAGATAATTACAAATATGTAAAAAAATCCAAAGTCGATCTCCAGGTTTTTAAAAAAGGGCACGCTTGTATTAGAATGGATGCCCTCAAAAAAAGGATGAAAATAAATTAGCAAGCCAATTATTAATCCCAGCCCGACCTGTCCAATCAATTTATAACGACCTATCAAACCTTTTTTAATTTTTAAAATCGTTTTTAAATAATCATCGATAAATCCAACTAAACCCATAGTCAGGGTTGCAAATAATATTAATAACAGATATATATTGGATAGATCGCCCCAGAGCAACGTAGCGATAAACACTGATAATAAAATAATTAATCCGCCCATCGTAGGAGTTCCCCTTTTTTTCTGATGGGACTTCGGCCCTTCGGTACGGATTTCTTCACCGATTTGATGTTTACGCAGCAGGCGTATCACTTTAGGTCCAATCCACAAGGCGATAACCAGGGCGGTTATTGCTGCAAACGCCGCTCTAACGGTGATATAACGGAATACATTAAATCCAAAAAATAAATCTGTGAACTGATATAAGAATTTTGCTAACATAATTTTACTTTCAGCACTCAGCACTCAGCGCTCAGCATTCAGTTATTATAATATAAATCTTAAAACTGATAGCTGACCGCTGAACGCTATTATTATTTATAAATACGCCAAAATTTTTTCCATCTCCATGCCTCTTGCGCCTTTCAGCAATAAAAGATCGCCCTTATTTAATTTTTTTGTTAAAGACTTTGACAATCGTTCATGGTTGTTAAAGGCAAAAATTTTTGATCTGTCCTGCGCTTTTAATAAATGACCGGCTTGTTCCATTTTCTCACCCATAATATAGACCGCTTCCGGATTTTCTTGTAAAGCCCGCTGTAAAGCTTTTTGATGCATGACAGCGCTTTGTTCTCCTAACTCCAACATATCGCCCAGCGCAAAAAATATTTTTC
>JAUXGF010000509.1 GCA_030622395.1 Calditrichaceae bacterium | reverse complement strand
TTTTGGGCTAAAGCCCAGATTGGAGTGTAGATTCCATATCCCCGAGCTAAAGCTTCGGGGCAATTCATGGAAAATTATGAATAGCCCCGACTTTTTAAGTCGGGGAAACCTAAATTTTCAAAATTAATTTCGGGCTTTAGCCCAAAAATTGTTAGCTGTAGACTGAAATCAGAAAATATGACAGCCTTTTTAAAAAATCTACTTTTAAACCTCGGTGTTAAGTGTGTGCAAAGCTCAGCCCAAGAGGGGAATAAGCAATGCCCCTCTTGTGGATGGGTTACCCCGAAGTATCGCGATGCAAGCAAGGGTGGGTTTGTGCTATTCCCCAATATACACCCAAATAAATTTCTCCCGAAACTGGTATTACTTTTCCTTCCATAATTTTCTTTGAACTTTTGATATGTCTTTGTAAATTTTAAAATTGTTAATCAGGAGGAAAGATGGCGGATATTAGACTGCTTCATGAAAGCGAATTAAATTTGGTTTTGGAATTATGTAATCAAAACATGGAATATGATTCATTAACAGAAACCCTGTTGAGGGAAAAATTATACGATGATCCGGATTTTGATAATGAATTAACGCTTATTTACCTTGAGAACAATAAACCGGTTGGATTTATGAACGGAGTAATCCGCAATATACGAGGCGGCAAAACCGGATTTATTAAATTAATGGTTGTTGATAAAACCTGGCGGCGTAAAGGTATTGCCAGAAAAATGTATCAGGCGCTTGAAAAAAAGTTTAAACGGCAAAACGTTTCTAAAGTTAGGGTCTATGACGTCCCGTTCAATTACTTAATGCCTGGCATTGATCCGCGTTACACCGCCGCCCTGTCTTTCGTTGAGAGTCTTGGGTTTAAACGTTTTGGCGATACAGCCAATATGATCGTTTCCCTTTCCGGTCAGGATTTTAATACTGAAGCGCAAGAAAAAAAATTAGTCAAAGAAAATATTATAATTAGCAGAGCCGGATATGATGATGCAGAAGATATGCTAACATTTATTGATGAAAATTTTGCTTTGTGGCGTCCTGAAGTGGAAAATATGTATAATTCCATTCCGGTTAGTCTGCATATTGCTCGATATAATGGAATCATTAAAGCATTCTCCGGGCATAACGGTAATAATTTTGGGACAGGGTGGTTTGGTCCGATGGGAACGCATCCGGATTTACGCGGGAAGGGAATTGGAAGTATTCTATTAAAACGCTGTCTGCAGGATATAAAGGACTGGGGGCTGGAGCTGTCTGTTATTCCCTGGGTCGGGCCGATCCGCTTTTATTCACATTATGTAAATGCTGTTGTTGATCGTGTGTTCTGGCGCTATGAAAAAAATCTATAAGCTTAGGAAGGGGTAAGAATGAAAAAGATCTGTAAATATTTGTTATTGGGCATGTTAACAATTTATCAAATTAGTTGTTCGACCGAGCGGGCAGTCTTTGAGACAAATTTCGGTGAGTTTACTATTGAGGTAGACCGCGCCGCCGCTCCAAAACACGCCGAGAATTTTATAAAATTAATCAATGATGGGTTTTATAACGGACTTCATTTCCACAGGATTGTAAAAGGTTTCATAATTCAGGGCGGCGATCCGCTGAGTAAAGACAGTAATCCGGATAATGACGGTACGGGAGGCCCGGGTTACCTTATACCCGCCGAAATCAAATTAGATCATATTCGGGGCTCTGTTGCGGCTGCCCGAATGGGTGATAAAGTTAATCCGCAAAAAAAATCCAATGGCAGCCAGTTTTATATTTGTTTAACTGATCTGCCGGCGCTGGATAATGAATATTCTGTTTTTGGCAAAGTAACTCAGGGCATGGATGTGGTTGATAAAATAGGTCAAATTAAAACAGATTACAGAGAACGCCCGCAAATCGCAGTTATCATTAAAAAAGCATATATAAAATAAATTTGGTTCTATGTCGAATAGTGTGGGTAATTTCAAATTATTTAGACCCATTTGTCATTTTCCCGCCCCCAAGGGATCCCTTCGGGACAGGGACGCCTTATCCCACGGGGACTCCTGCGGAGCTGCACGATCCATAATGCTTTGGGAAGGTGAGAAATCTTACTACTCAAAATCAAAGCTTCCACTCTTGTATCAGAGTTAAGCGAAGCGGTCTCTGATACAAGGTGACGCTTCGTTAATCTTTGTAAC
>JAUXGF010000506.1 GCA_030622395.1 Calditrichaceae bacterium | reverse complement strand
TGTCTCTTAATCCTAACTTTGTAGGTTCGCATATAGGCATTGCTGTATGTTATAATTATAAAGGGAAACACAAGGAGGCAAGAAAACAGCTTCAGAAACTATACGACATAGCCCGTGACGACGGTGAACGCCGGCGGGTACATTTTGCCCTTGCGGTTTCTTATGTTGAGGATGGGAAAATGGATAAGGCTTTGAAAGAATTAGAGAAGGGCTATGCTTTGGCGGAAACGATTGACGACGCCTCTGCAATGGCTGACGATCTTGATTTAATGGGCAATATTCTTTTAGAAGGCGGAAAATATGATAAAGCGCTGGCAAAGTATGAAAAAGAAGTGGAACTTATCGAAAAATCCGATCTCTCTAAAGAAGTAAAAGATAATATAAAACGCCGTTATCTTTTTGACGCCGCGCGCGTTTCTTTGATGAAGAAAGATTTAGCCGACGCAAAAGCTAAATCTGATGAGTATTATAAAAAGGCTAAAGCCATAGATAATTTATTTGATATTCAACTTGCTCATGAATTAAGGGGAATGATTGCGCTTGAAGAAAAAGATTTTGATAAAGCGTTAGAGGAATTTCAAAAAGCCAATCAGCAAGACCCGTACGTTTTATATAGAATGGCGCTGACTTATAAAGGCAAGGGCAATAAAGACAAAGCTAAAGAATTATGCCAAGAAGTCGTGGAATTTAATGCGCTTAATGATTTATATTATGCCTTCATAAAAAATAAAGCAAAGCTCATGTTAAAGAAGATGTAAGATTTTTAGATAGTTTCAAAGCGGGAGTTTTCTTCCGCTTTGATTATTTTTGGTTCTATGTCGATTTGTGTAGGCGGTAAAAAGCATTTTCATCAGCTATGATTTGTAATGTTAAATTCCAAATAATAAATCTCAAATTTAAAAAACACAATGACCTAAAACGGTCTCGTTGAAATCGAAATTGGTATTTTAAATATTGGTCATTGTAATTTATTTGTGATTTGTTTTTTATCATTTGTTATTTTGTTAAAAAACCACACTAAACAACATAGAACCTTTTTTTGCTAATAGCTTTTGCACATACCATAGTTTTTTAGCTATAAGCCCTTATTAATAAACCTGTGGCTGACCGCGCTGCGGCGCAAGCCGTCCCTGTGGGAATAGCTGAATGCTGAACGCTTTCATACATTTTTACCTGTTTCTTTTGCAGTAAACTCTCTATTTCCTGTTTGTTCATTTCCACAAGCTCTAACTTTTCAACGATTAAATTTGCTTCGCCGGGCAGGCGCGATTGAACGCGTCCCGAGACGATATAAGGACCGTGTGACCGGATTAAATGACCGTACTTAGCATAAACGGCGGGAAAGAGCACAGCCTCGCATAATCCAAATTGATCTTCGAGCGTTAAGAATTTCATATATTGATTGTTTGAAGTGTGTACTCGGCGCGAAGTAACTAACCAGCCGCAAAATTTAATTCTTTTGTTTTTATGTGATTCAAATTTCGTTGAAGATGTCATATTCTGCAGGGGAATATGATCCTTAAAAAGAGTAAGCGGATGATTTGTTACGGCAAAATCTAACATTTCCATTTCATTTATAATTTTTTGAAAATCATTAAATGGCTGCAAAACGGTATCAGCGGCGATGTATTTAGTAAGGGCGGACTTTCTTTGATTTTTATAATAGATTTTCGTTAACAATAATAATTGCGGCGCGCTGTGATGAATGGATGCCAAGGCTCCGGCTTTAATTAAATGCTCCGCCTCTTTTGCTCCCGCCCTGGTGCGTTGGATAAAATCAAATAAATCGGAAAAGGGTTTTGTTTTACGCGCCTGAAGTATTGAATCAATAGTTCGATTGCTTAGTTCAAAAACAGGGCTTAGTCCGGTTCGGATAGCGCCGTTTTCACAAGTGAAGCTGCGGTTTGAAAAATTTATATCGGGAGGGATCAGGCGAAAGTTCATACGCCGGATTTCTTCTATATAAGCCATCCGCATGTAAAAACCTCCCTGGTTGTTAAGCACGGCGCACATATATTCCAAAGGAAAATAATATTTAAAAAAAGCCGTTTGATAGGCGATCGTGCCGTAAGTGGCGGAATAATATTTTCTTCTATCATCGTTTGCAGCTTTTCGGTTAATTGCCCCAAAACCATCATTACCGGCATACCTTTAGCGTCATTTACCCAGTATTCGCTGGTAGC
>JAUXGF010000302.1 GCA_030622395.1 Calditrichaceae bacterium | reverse complement strand
TCAACCACATTGCGCACCGTGCCTTTTAATATCATACCTTCTTTAAGGTCTTCCATTTTTAGGACGTCGCTTTTTAAGATTGGCTTAGGCATATTATCACGAGGGTCTAACCCGGGCTTTTCTAAATTTTCAATAATATCGTTAAAAGTAGGCTCGCCAATGCCCAGCTCTTCCAAAAGATTCTGCAAATTAGCGCCGAAATCTTTAATTTTACTTTTGATTAGTTTACCGCCGGTATCTACATTGCTAATGTTAAATTTTTCAAGTAAACCTTGCGCCGCCTTATATGATTCAGGATGAATTGATGTATTATCCAGCGGATTATTTCCATTGGGGATGCGTAAAAATCCCGCCGCCTGTTGAAAGGCAATTTCCCCGATTCCGGCTACCTCCCTTAATTTTTCTCGATTGCCAAAAGCGCCGTGTTCATCACGGTATTGTATAATACTTTCCGCAGTGCGGCTGGTCAGTCCGGATACATATTTTAAGAGCGAAACAGAAGCGGTGTTTAAATTAACCCCGACCATATTCACGGCGGATTCAACAACCTGCCCCAAAGACTGAACTAAGCTGCGTTGATTAACGTCATGCTGATAAAGCCCGACGCCAATGCTTTTTGGATCGATTTTAACCAACTCCGCTAACGGGTCTAACAAACGCCGGGCAATGGAAATATTGCCCCTCATTGAGGCTTCCAAATCAGGGAATTCGCTTTGGGCAATTTTTGAGGCGGAATAAACCGAAGCGCCCGCTTCATTTACGATTATATATTCCAACGTGCGTTCATCCTTTATCTCAGAAATGATTTCGGAGGTCATCTGTTCTGTTTCACGGCTGGCTGTGCCGTTGCCGATAGCGATAATATCAACATTATATTTATTGACCATCGAACGAATCGTCGATTTTGCTTCGAAATACTTTTTTTGCGGCGGATGTGGGTAAATGGTATCGCCTTCAACATATTTGCCTGTTTCATCAATCACCGCCGCCTTGCAGCCCGAACGAAAACCGGGATCGATTCCCAAGATAATTTTTCCGCGCACCGGAGGCTGTAATAATATATTTTTTAGATTTGCCGCGAAAACATTGATGGCATGCTCGTCTGCCTTTTCAGTCAAAGCGCCGCGTACTTCACGGCTGATGGAAGGAGCTATTAAACGGATATAACTGTCTTTAATCGCTTTGCATAGATACTCGGTAAAAACGGATTGCCGGTTTTTAACATAAATATTTTCTATTTCAGCAACCATCTTATCTGCTTCAACGTTAACCGCTACTTTTAATACTCCCTCCGTTTCGCCGCGGTTGATGGCTAAAATACGGTGAGGAGGAATTGAGCTGACCGCTTCGTTGAATTCATAATACATTTCATAAACGGTGCGCTGTTCAACTTTCTTCCCTTCAACCTGCAAAACGCCTGTTTTAAAAGTCAATTTACGAATTATTTTACGCGCCTCAGCGTCATCGCTAACCGTTTCGGCGACAATATCCATCGCTCCCTTCAGGGCTTCTTCAGGGGTCGTTACTTCCTTTTCTTCATTAATAAATTTTGCGGCAATTTCCTCAGGACTTCCCGTGAATATTTCTTGATTTAAAATCATCTCCGCCAAAGGCTGTAATCCTTTTTCTTTAGCTATTGTCGCCCTGGTGCGTTTTTTGGGCTTATACGGCAGGTAAAGGTCTTCCACTTCCTGCAGCTTTACGGCTTTCTGAATCTTTTCTTTTAACTCAGGGGTTAATTTGCCTTGTTCTTCTATAGAATTTAAAATAGTTTCTTTCCGCGCCTCCAGCGCCCGCAGGTAATTTATACGATTCTCAATAAGGCGGATTTGATTTTCGTCCAGCGAGCCGGTCGCTTCTTTTCGGTAACGTGATATAAACGGCACTGTGTTCCCATCGTCAAGCAATCCGACTGTGTTTCTTACCTGAATAAGTTTTATTTCCAATTCATCGGCGATAAGTTGCAGCATATCCTGTTCAGTCATGATTAGACCTCTACTAATTTTAAAATGATTTTTTAGTTTTAGACAAAGAAATTAAAATTTAAAAAATAAACAAATACATGCAATTACTTTCTTTTAAAAGCGGGATGGTTAAGAAAAAGCTGGATATTTAATCCTTATTCTTTAATCTTGTTTTATTAGTTATTCTCTTTCTTTTTTTTATTCATTTTATGCGTAAAGCCGATTTGATCGAACGGATTAACAACACTGGTGGCAATGTTGCGAAGATGCGAGTTAATGCGTTTTAAATAGCGAAAGTAAAGCGCAAGCGCCACAGCGTCGGAGCTGGAGATGGATTTATCTACTTCTTTTACATAATCGTTAGCATGCTGCGTGCAAATCTGGTTTACCCAACGGTATTCTTTCAACAAATTTTTCGCATCCTGCACATCAGAATTTTCAAATTGTTCCGGAACGCGGTTGAAAGTGTCCTCAAGCGCGGCTTCAACTTTTTGTAAATCATCTTCAAAAACGCCGCCGTTTAATTTCGGCGGGTGGTTAACGGCTAACTCCAACACATTTTTTGTGTAATCGCCAATGCGTTCTATATCAATAATGATGCTTATCAAAACTAAAGACGAATAAATTTCTTCACAACCGGAGACCGTTAAATGATTAAACACATTTCTACGAACTTCACGCTCGTACTTATTTACCTCGATGTCTTTATCATATATATCAATTTCGATTTGATTAACGTCTTTTTCACGCAGGCTTTTTTTGGATTCAAGGAACATATCGCGCGTAATATTCAGCATTTCATAAGATCGTTTAAATGCCTCATCCAACAAAGAACCGGTTTTAAAAATGTTAAATAATTCTTTCCACATATTTACACCTCATCTAAATAACAAAATCATAGTTAAAGGAAGAATAAAAAACACAACAATAATATATAAAAAAGGAAAAAGTTTACTGCGGACAGCTACATCAGATAACTTTCGGGCCAAGAAAATGGGCGCTTTTCTGAAAGGCCATATAATAACAATTCCTGAAATATTAAATAGTAAATGGGCAAAGGCAACTACAACGCCGTTTACATTGGCAATAGCTAACGCCGCCAGCATAGCTGTAACGGTAGTTCCAATATTTGCGCCTAAAGTATATGGAAAAATTTGTTCCAGCGTTAATATACCGGCGCCGGCCATCGGCACAATCAGGCTGGTTGTAATGGAACTGCTTTGAGCTAATACAGTTAACAATAAGCCAACAGTAAAGGCGCGAACGGCGTTCTTAAATAATACCTTATCAAACCATTTTTCAGCTTTTTTTACAACTAAAACTCGTAATGCATTTACAATTTGTTTTAATGATAAGAATAAAATCAGTAAGGCGATAATTAACAAAATCCATGGATAGTCGCCCATCCAGTTTGTAAAAAATGTTACTAAAGGTTTGGTCGCTGTTTTAATTGGATTGAAAAATTCCTGCCCGCCCACATTTACAAATTTGTTTCCTAAAAATATTGCCATTTTGTCTAAAAAATCAAACGAGTATTGTAAGGGGAAGATAATAATTACAGCCATGATATTAAAAAAATCATGAACTGTGGAGGCGGAAAATGAACGGTGGAATTCGTTGGAACGATTAACATGAGCAATAGAAACAAGCGTATTAGTAACTGAAGTTCCTATATTAGCGCCCATAACTATTGGAATTGCATTAACGACATTTAAGGCGCCGCAGCCAACCATACCGACAACAATGGAGGTTGTCGAAGAAGAGCTTTGAATAAGCGAGGTTGCTAAAATACCGATAAACAATCCAACAAACGGATTAGAGGTGTTGGTAATGAGAGCTTCGGCAAAACCTTTCCCGAACATTTTCATCGAAGCGCCCATAAGC
The DNA here is from genome assembly GCA_030622395.1 of Calditrichaceae bacterium. Classification (GTDB taxonomy): domain Bacteria; phylum Calditrichota; class Calditrichia; order Calditrichales; family Calditrichaceae; genus JAUXGF01. Next base: position 692 of record JAUXGF010000302.1, on the reverse strand, counting down.
GCTATGCTGACTAAAAACAAATAAAGGAAAAGAATCAATTGCAGCAAACGAACAGGAGTTAAGTTCAGTATTTCTTTCCGACTTTTCATCTTTTTCCGTTTTTAATTTTCATTTTTCTAATTGATATTTTAACTAATTAATAAATTAAATCAAAAAGATTTTTAATAAATTATTTAATAGCTCGCTCACTTGGTAGAATATTGTAATAAACTTTAACTCACTTCTAAACCGGATAAACTGAAAATAACAAAACTCATCCCGACGGTTCGGAACCAATTCTTCATTTCTCCGTCAGTTAAAATTATTATCCCGCCCCGGGCACAGCCTCCCTTGCGGGAACGGGGCTTCCCCATTTTTTTGGGTTGTTTTTTTCTACAAACATTTCGTCCCGCTGGGACTAAAGAATTATCCGGCTTAACGTTGGTGAACCATAGTTGAAATCATTTCCTCTTATCAGAGTTAAACGCACAATTTCAAATTCCTGCTTTCTACTTCCTATTTCCAAATTCCCGCTTCTCGCGCAGCGACCCCCTATGGGCTACTTCTTATGGCTCAGTTGCAAATTTAGGGGGGGGGGGGGGGCAACTTTAATACCTCCTGAATTTACTAATTTAATTGTTTTTCCATTCCATCCTTATTTTTAGATAATTTAATAAGGTTTTTGATTTTTTGTGTTTCCTTTTTCTATTAAG
>JAUXGF010000122.1 GCA_030622395.1 Calditrichaceae bacterium | reverse complement strand
TCATAAACATGACCGCTGATTTCACTTGAGTTGTAAATGTGAGAAGACAAATTGCCGGTTGCGATACCGGATGTATGAGTAACAAGTGAATCCGCAATTAGTTCATAATTATTTTGGATAAAAACTGTATGAGATTCGGAAGCGGTTTCTATCCCGTCACTGACTTGAATAGTTAAATTATAGCCGCCATTAGGGTAATTAGTGGTTTGAAGTTCATACGAAGTTCCGGATATTGACAATGTGTCATTTAAATAAGTTGATTCAATAATTAATTTTAATTCAATATTATCTTCATCGGCGTCGCCCGCATACCATGATAGTTCAAAATTTCCTGATATTTGGGTATTATTAGCTAATTCAAAGATAACTTCCGGCGCAACATTTTCCGTGCCTGAGTGATCAATGGTAAAAAATCCGGGAGTAATAATTTCACCATAGCCATTTTCAGATAATGCCCGAATCAGAAATTTGTAGAATACAGAATTTGGCAATGACGATACGTCCAGCTCATAAGAGCCGGTATTAGTGATTCCAGAAGTTACCGGAGGCCAATGTTTCCCATTTTCTATACTGTATGCGGCTTCTAATTCTGTTTGAGATGGAAGACTACCTGCATTCCATTCGATAGTAAGATTTGTTTCATAGCGTGTATTACTTTGTGGGGAAGTAACAGATAGCGGTAATTCATGCGCCTGGCTGCCGATACGCAGATCATAATATTTTTGCGCTATTTCTGCATTTGCTATTAAATCTTCCCAATTTTGTCCTAAAATAAAAGCTAAACCGACTCGTACTGATTGTTGTTTAGGCAGTAAAAAATAACCACTGGATCCTGTTAGAATATAATCACCTTGAATAATTGTAGTGTCAAATATGCCCGGTTGGGCGATTTCCGTCCAGACTCTTTCATCATCGTTTATACGTATTTCTGCAAACGAAGGAGCGGCAAATGAAGATAGTCCGATTTGGTCGGCTTCATCGCTGTCTTTATATTCAAAATTAGGTTCGCCTAATGTAGGTATGCCGTCGCCTTCGCCTGTATCAGAGGTGTTTGCAATGCCGTCCGCGCCCAAATCATCATAACCCGCCTGCCAATCGCAGTCATCATCAATGCCGTTAGTTTGACTCTCGTCAGTCATTCCATCCCCATCATTATCAATTCCATCATTATCAGCGCCCGGAGTCTGTAAAAATACAATACCAAAATATCCCGGGGTTATTTCCGGATTATTATGACTATATCCGTCGGCGTCGTAAGAGTAAATCATATTATGATTTAAGTCATATTTATGCCAATCGTCTTGATAATCATCAGCGCCGCCAATGTGAGGATCGCCCCATATTCCAAAAACCATTTTGTTTAAATTTTCATCGCTTACATTGACAAGTTCATAGGAAACAAATAAGATGTCTTCATAAAAATCCTGAATCTGGAGAATACGGCTGCTAATTTCCACTCCTAAACCTCGTCTTAAAGAATCATCATGGAAAGGATAATATTCAAATTCCATATTATCGCGGTCATCCATGCCGTAAAGAAATTCAGAGAAGCCAATAGTCTTGCCATCTTGCCAATGCGCCGGCCATTGGTACTTACTTGAATCATTACTCCACCACTGTAAAGGCCAGTTATCCGGTCTATTGTCCAAATCAATATCCTTGTCATTAGACGCAGGGATATAGTTGGATGCGGGATCCATATAAACCAGCGATTGGTAATCCGATTCAATAATTGGTTGAAAGCTCCAGCGCATTGTACCATCAGTTGAGATTTCTGCCCCGTATGATTTCAAACCATCGGATATAACATGCGCAACCCAGGTATTATCGCCTAAATATATTACATCAGGGTGACTTCCTTCCGGTACTTCAACTTCACATCCGATAAAAGTTCCGATTTCATAAGCATAGCCTAAACCATTCCACACGAAATCAGTTATACGATTACCTGGCGCTGAATATGAACCGTAATTCCAAATTTCTACGGTTATGTTATTGCCATTGGCAATAACATTTTGCCTACTACTGTTTCCCTGAGCTTGATTAGCTGAAAAAAAGCAGGTTAAAAATAACAAAGTTAAAAATATTTTTTTCATTAGATCCTCCGAAAAAAAATATTCTGAAAATAAATTATTTTCAGTTTTATTATTTTAAATTCAACTTATATTCTGATATATCGGGATTGGTTCTGGCTTGGTCCTGGTTAGGCATTTTCGATTTTAGAATTTTATATTGAATATCTTCTATATAAACAAATGTATTTACAAAATAATCAGGGTAAAGTGATAGAATACAAATATATGAATTAAATATAATATTTTTATAAGTAATTTCCAATCAATATTTCGCCAACTCTGCGTTAACCATATTCAGCATAATGGCTTTTTCGCGCATGGGGAAAAAGGCGCTCTTAAAACCCGCCACAATCACATTCTTTAAATCATTCATATTCCAATCGGCATATTTTGCAGCCAGATGTAATTCTTTGGTAATTGTAGTGTTTGAAATAAGCCGGTTGTCCGTGTTGATAGTAACACGCAATCCATAATCATAATAAAATTTTAAAGGGTGTGTTGTAAAAGAAGCCGCCGCTTTAGTCTGGATATTACTTGTTAAGCAAATCTCTAACGGAATACGATGATCGTTGATATAATTCAGCAAGTCCCCGTCTTCTTTCAATCTTGTGCCGTGTCCGATACGATGCGCGCCGCAATAGTGAAGCGCTTGATGAATACTCTCTGGTCCGTAAGCTTCGCCGGCATGCGCCGTGCAGTTGATATTATTATTCAGTATCTGATAAAAAGCTTCGCGGTGGTGTTTAGCGGGATAGCTTTCCTCTGAACCTGCCAGATCAAACGCCACTACGCCCTGATTTTTATATGCCACGGCTAATTCAGCCAGCATTAGAGATGTTTCAGGATTAATATTGCGCATACCGCAAATGATAACCCCAGTCTTAATATGATATTTTCTCTCAGCTTTTCGCAAACCATCCAAAACAGCATCGACAATTTCAGGTAATTTCATACCTTTATTTGTGTGCAAAACCGGCGAATAGCGTACTTCTAAATACCAGATATTTTCCTTTGCCGCGTCTTCAGCTAACTCAAAAGCCGTTAAAGACAATGCCTCTGCTTCCTGCATTACAGAAAGGGTTATATCAAAGGGACGTAAATATTCAACCAGACTTTTACATTTTAAACCGGGTACAAGTATTTTTTTTAATTCTTTAGGATCGGAAGATGGCAATTCAACATTTTGCTTTTTTGCTAAATCTATGATTGTCTGTATTCTTAAGCTGCCGTCAAGATGACAGTGCAAATCGGTTTTCGGCATTTTTTGAATAATTTTCTTATCTATGTCCATAAACTAAACCTTTCATATTTGATAATAGCGCTTATTGAAAAAAGGCGTCAGCGCATTCATAAGGGCTGTTTCGAAAGAATCGCTGCGGGTGATTAAATTATTTGTTAAAATTCCGAAAGCTCCTTCTTTAGAACGAACGTCCTGCCGTCCGCTTAGACTATCCATAACTTCGGACAATTCTCTTTTTTCCTTGAAAAGAGCATGAGATATATTTTCAGGTAAAGGTAAACTTGCCGAGCTGCCGAAAAATCCAATATTGCCGTTAAAAGCATAAACCCAGTTTTGCAGGAAAGCATGCTGTTTAACCCGGTGGTTAAAGTTGATTGTGTAAACGCCGCCTTCCATGCCAAGCGCATAATCAACAATAGTATCCTGTTCTTCTAGATTCTTATATACAAAAAGAGCTCTTTGAAGAGCTCCTTTCATTAAAATTTCTCGGCTTAACGGCATATCCGGAACAGAAGTCTCCGTTTCTACCGGGTAGAATGTGATTTCCAATTCGCTATCAATAAGAGATACTGTTTTTAATGCCTCAAGCGCATTTTTGCAAGCGGAAATTTTTACTTTATTTTTTGATCCTATTCCAATTTTCATTATTTAATTACTTGTTGTATCTTCCGGAGCCGGACTGAAAAGCGGATCCTCAGTTTCATCTGTTCCCGTAGTGTCCGCTTCGCTTGTTTCAGGAACGGTAGTTTCAATTTCCGGCTGTGTTTCCGAATTAACAGGCTCTTCCATTTGAGGTTCAACAATGTTCTCGTCTTCACTTGCGGCAGGTGCAAATAATTCTTCTTCCTGAAAAACTTCTTGTTCTTTTGTTTCAGGCACAGTAATCTCCTCAGACTGCTCAACGTCCGGTTCCGGCATATTTAATTGTTGACGATATAATTGTAGTGAAAGTTCATCTACAGAAAGCTCGGAAGTGTCATTCGGATCTTGTAATTTTATTTGAGCCAGCAGGCAGTAAAGATGTTTTGGGTATACTACGGTCACTGTCCGGTAATCTTCGATAGCTGCATTAATTTGCCCTATTTTTGCTTCAACCAATGCGCGGCGGAATTGAGCTTCAGCCTTTGCAGTTTCATCGTCGCTATCAGTATATTTAACGGCTTTTTCGTAATAAGATATTGCTGTTTTGTAATCCACTGTATCGGAGGTAATGATGTCCGGATTAAATAAAGCGGCGCGTTCATAAAATTTTCCCAGTTGAATAAGAATTTGCGGTATGCGCTCAGGAATAATATTTTCACGTAATATTCGCAGCAACAAATCCATCTGATCTTCATACTTATCTAACTTGCTGTAAGAGTCGGCTATTTTTAATTGAGTATCTATATGCAGATCGGATGTGGGATATGAGTTCATTAACAATTCATAAGTTTGAATTGCCTCTTGGTACTGCCCGTTATTGAACTTAGTATTTCCAAGTTCAAAAAGTCCTTCGGCGCCTTCTTGACTTAAATCATCCCCTCCCTTTTTCCAGATACAACCGGATATTAATAAGAGGATCAAACTAAATGAGATAAAAAATTTCATGTAATTCATAATAACTCTCCTGCAAAATATTTTTAAAAGTGAAGAATTGCTTTTTGTACGGATTGTACAATTTCTGTTTCGTTTAAAGCGCTAAGTTCCCGGTTTTTTAATACCCACTTACCATTAATCATAACGCTATCAACATCTGACGCCTGCGTTGAATATACAAGCTTAGAATATACGTTTTCGTAAGGAACCGAATGAACCTGATTATTTTTAATAAAAGATATATCGGCAATTTTATCAATTTCTATACTTCCGATTTCATTTTCTAAGCCAAGAGCTTTTGATCCGTTTGTTGTAGCCAGTTTAAAAGTGTCCCGGGCTGACATCGCTTGGGGTCCGTAAATGGGTTTTTGAATAAGAGCGGCGAGACGCATTTCCTGAAAAATATCTAAATTATTATTACAGGGAGCGCCGTCTGAGCCGATGGAAACAGTTATTCCGGATTCAAGATATTCGGGGATGGGAGCGATTCCCGAACCAAGTTTTAGATTTGCCGACGGACAATGCAGCACTTTAATATTCTTTTCTTTAAGTAGCGATTTTTCTTCATTGTCTGTCCAGATGCAATGCGCCAGGCATAAATTTTCATCCGCTATTCCAAGCTTTTCAAAAAGCATAATATTTCTGACGCCAAAACGTTCCCTAACTAATTGTATCTCGACTTTATTTTCTGAAGCGTGGGTATGAAAAATTACATTATATTTTTTGGCTAAATTACCGGCTTCCCTCAAAAGATCATCCGAACAGCAAAGGGCAAAACGGGGAGAGAAAGCATATTTAATGCGTCCGTTATCGTAATTATGCCATTTTTCAAGCAGACGAACACTTTCGGAAATACTGTCCTGCGTGTTTTCTTTTAATCCTTCAGGAAGTTCACCGTAATCCATCATCGTTTTACCGGCTATAGCGCGCATACCCGAAGAAGCTAATTCTTCAAAAATAACATCCTGATAGTGAACAGCGCCCATATCCATAATTGTAGTAACGCCCGATTTGATTAATTCAGCGATCCCTAATCTGGCGCTTAAACGTAGTGTCTCCGGCGTATGGCGGCTTTCATAAGGCCATATCTTTTTAGTAAGCCAGTCTAATAAAGTCAAATCATCGGCAAAATTGCGGAATAATGTCTGGCATAAATGAACATGACTTTGAATTAAACCCGGTACGGCAATAAACTCTTGAGCGTCAAAAAACTCGTCATACTCAGATGATATATTTTCCGCAATCTGTACAATTTGATTGCCTTCAATAAGGATATCCCCCTTGAAGACATCCATTTTGGGATTCATTGTTACAATTAAAGGATTTTTAATCAGGATTTTTTTATTCATAATTACAACCTATGTAAAACGTAAAAAATATACATGTTATATGCTATTTTATCAAGTGAAAAAAGGTAAAACCTTAGAGAAAGGGGTGAAATGTTAAGACCCACCCCTAACCCCTCCCAAGAGGGGAATAAGCAATGCCCCTCTTGGGAGGGGTTAGGGGTGGGTTTGTGTTATTCCAATATATACACCCAAATAAATTCCCCACTCCGTCACTGACGGTATTACGAAAAAAGGTATTACAATATATTATATTTTTATGAATATTATTTGTATCTTACCGGATTTAAATATCAGGCTAAAAATATCATACCGCCATTTCGGTGTTGGCTATCTTTTAAAGGGAATCCGCAGCTTTTTAATCATTGTTTCCAGATAATATAAAGGATCTTCAGGCAAGCTTACATCGAATATTTTTTTAAATCGTTCGATATTTGCGGTAAACTTCACTATTTCAACTGTACGCGGCGGATCGACTACAACTTTAATATCCGTATCGGTTAATTTCATAATACGACCGGCAAGATCAAAAAGCGTAACGCCTTTCCCCGCTCCCACATTAGTTGGGCCGGATAAAGCTTCCTGGTTGTTGATTGCCTGCATAAACGCTTCAACGATAATCTCTATGGAAATAAAATCAATTACCTGTTTCCCGCCATAGATATGAATGTCTTTCTTATTAAAAGCATTATTATGAAAGATAGGAATTACGCGGTTGTAATCCCGCTCCCCATAAACATTTGCCAGACGAAAAATGACCACTTCCAAATCACACATATTTTGAAATACTTCACAATATTTTTCGCCGGCGACTTTACTGGCTCCGTAGGTATTTTTAGAAGATAAAGGATGTTTCTCATCAACGGGAAGATACTGCGCTTCGCCGTAAGCTTCGCGCGATGATGAAAAAATAAAACGTTTAACGCCGGTTTCCTTTGCCGCCTTTAATGTGTTAAAACAGCCGACGACATTTGATTCAAAGGAATAATCAATATTCTCAACAGCTCCCATCACATTCGATTGGGCAGCCAGATGAAACACAACCTCGCAGCCCTGCATAACTTTCAACAGCCCGGAATAGTCTCTGATATCCGTGTTATGAAAATTGATTTTCCCGGAATCGATATGCTGTTTAATATTTTCAAGTTTCCCTCGAAACAGATTATCTGTAACTACTACATCGTAACCGTCGCTTATCAGGCGGTCTACTAAATGACTGCCGATAAATCCCGCTCCTCCGGTAACTAATATTTTCATTTACATTCCTTTTTTTAAAACAATTTATAACAATTTATTAATAAGCGATACTTGGTACAATAGGATGTTTGCAAAAAAATTATATTATTCATTTCGAAATCGGTATAAATATAGAATTGAAAAACAGGAATTAAGAATTGCTTAAGTCCCTAATCCCCAATTCCTGCCCTTCGGCTAAGCTCAGGGCGTCGCTTCTCGCGAAGAGACCCCTACGGGGCTATTTCTTACTTCCCAATTTCTACTTCCGGGTTTATAGTTTAGGCATAACTTTATATGTGGCGGGTTTAGTAAATATTTCTTATTTTAAATTTTAATAAAAATTTAAAATAATTTTAATTTAGAAATATTCTTTAATAATTTTAGTAAAATGTATTTT
>JAUXGF010000095.1 GCA_030622395.1 Calditrichaceae bacterium | reverse complement strand
CGGTTAACCTGACTTTCCCGGAAAATTTAGCATACATAATTTACACATCCGGATCTACAGGCAGACCAAAGGGGACGCTGCTTCAGCACCGCAGCGCAGTGAACACATCACTGTTTATCGGTAAAAATTTTGGAATATTAGCCGGAAAACGCATACTGCAATTTGCCTCGCTTGGATTCGACGCCTCAGTGGCTGAAATTTTCAGCGCAATGCTTAACGGCGCTTCGTTGCATTTAATCAGCCGCGAGACTATGCTTTCGGATACGGCGCTGCCTCAGCTTATGCGCGATGAAGCGATTACCGCCGTCATTTTACCGCCCTCTGTGCTTTCCATAATCAGCGATGAGAATCTGCCTGATTTAGAGGTTGTCGGTTCAGCCGGCGAAGCCTGTTCGCGTGAGATTGTTTCACGCTGGCAGGAGGGACGTCATTTTGTGAACGGTTACGGTCCTACGGAATCTACGGTCTCCGCAACTATCCATCACATTGATAACGAGCAGGCTGTGCCTTTAAATATCCCTATCGGTTACCCGATGGATAATGCGCAGGTATATATTTTAGATAAAAATTTGAATCCCCAGCCTGTCGGCGTACCGGGCGAGCTGCATATCGCCGGCGTTGGATTGGCGCGCGGTTATCTGGATCGTCCCGATTTAACCGCAGATAAATTTATCCCGAATCCGTTCAGTTCCGAAGCGGGCAGCCGTATGTATAAAAGCGGCGATCTTGTGCGCACTCTGCCGGACGGCAAACTTGAGTTTTTAGGACGTATCGACTTTCAGGTAAAAATACGCGGCTTCCGTATCGAATTAGGCGAGATCGAATCGGTTCTGCGGGATTACTCTGAAATCCGCGACGTCGTTGTTTTGGTAAGGGAAGATACGCCGGGCAATAAAATATTAGCCAGCTATTACATCCCGGCGGAAGGCGCGCAGCCGCAGGTAAGTCAGATTCAGGAATTTCTAAAAGAACAGTTACCGGAATATATGGCGCCGTCAGTTTTAATCAGCATGGAATCCTTTCCCTTGACTTCCAGCGGAAAAATAAACCGAAAAGTTTTTCCCGCGCCGGATCAATCAAATATAGAACGGGCGCAGGAATATACCGCCCCTCGTAATCAGACTGAAGAAATTTTATGCGGTATATGGAGTCAAATTCTTAAAATTGAAAAAGTGGGGGTTAATGACAATTTCTTTGATTTAGGCGGGCACTCCCTTTTAGCTACTCAATTAATGTCGCGCATCCGCGACGCCTTTGAGGTAGAACTGCCCCTGCGTGAATTTTTTGAGACCCCGACTATTACCAGCCTGGCAATGGAAATCGAAAAAGCAAGGATGAAAGATCAAACACTAACCGCCCCGCCCCTTGAACCCGTGAGCCGCGACGGAGATCTGCAGCTTTCATTCGCCCAGCAGCGATTGTGGTTTTTAGATCAATTAGCTCCGAATAACGCTTTTTATAATATTCCCGGAGCCATTCGTCTAAATGGCGAATTGAACATACAGGCACTGGAAAAAAGCGTCCACGAAATCGTAATCCGTCATGAATCGCTGCGCACTACTTTCAGCAGCGTTAAGGGTAAACCGGTTCAAGTAATCCACCCGGAATTAACAATCAATATTGAAAAGACGGATATATCCCATCTCAGCGATGATGAACAAGACTCGCAATCTAAACGTCTGGCAACAGATGAAGCGCAAAAGCCGTTTGATTTGGAAAAGGGACCGTTAGTGCGGGTTCAATTAATAAAACTGCAAGATACCGATCATGTCGTTATGTTTACTATGCATCATATAATTTCCGACGGCTGGTCTATCGGCGTGTTAATTGAGGAAATCGCGGCGCTGTACAATGCGTTTAATAACGATCAGGATTCGCCTCTGCCTGATCTGCCGGTTCAATACGTCGACTTTTCCGCGTGGCAGCGTCAATGGCTGCAAGGCGAAATATTGGAAAAACAAATATCCTTTTGGAAGGATCAGCTTGGCGTTAATCCGCCTGTGTTAGAGCTGCCCACAGATTTCCCCAGACCTTCGATACAGACATTTAACGGCAATACTTTATCCATGACATTTCCGGAGGATCTTTCGCAGCGTTTAAAAGAGTACAGCCAAAAACAAGGCGTTACCCTGTTTATGACTTTGCTGGCAGCATTCCAATCTCTCCTGCATAGATACAGCGGTCAGGACGATATTTTAACCGGCTCGCCGATCGCTAACCGCACGCACTCCGAAACTGAACGGCTAATCGGTTTCTTTGTTAATACGCTGGTATTAAAAAGTAATTTTTCCGATAATCCCGATTTCCGCACTCTGCTTAAACGCGTTCGTGAGACAACCCTCGGCGCTTACGCTCATCAGGATTTACCTTTTGAGCAGCTTGTCGAAGCCTTGCAGCCCGACCGCGACATGAGCCATTCACCCCTGTTTCAGGCTGCCTTTATTTTGCAAAATGTACCTATCGGCGCTCTCGAACTTCCAGGATTAACAATGAGCCCGGTTGAAGCGGAAAGAGGAACGGCAAAATATGATTTAACGCTCACTACCGCTGAAACTGCGCACGGTATCGAATGTCATCTCGAATATAACACAGACCTGTTTGAAGCTGAGACAATCGAACGCATGCATCAGCATTATAAGATTTTAATAGAAGGTATTCTGGCGGATCACAAACAGAAAATTTCCAGTCTGCCCTTGATGACAGATAATGAAATACAAAAAATATTAATAGATTGGAATCAGTCGCAAAGAGCCTATCCTTCCAATCATACGGTTCATCAAATGTTTGAAGAATGGGTCGAAAAACAACCGCAGGCAGCAGCCGTTCAGTTCGATTCCGAGCAGTTGACTTATGAGCAGTTAAATCAACGCGCAAATCAATTGGCTCATTATTTAAAAGTTAGGGGTGTGGACGCGGATAAACCGGTGGGGATATGCATGCACAGAAGCGTTGACGCGCCGGTTTCTATTTTGGGAATATTAAAAGCGGGCGGCGCCTTTTTATGCATAGACCCAACCTATCCCGCAGAGCGCATAGATTACATGCTGAAGGATTCGGGCATTTCAGCGCTTTTAACCCATGAGGCTGTTTTAAACGCTTTACCCGAATGCAGCGCGCAAGTGATTTGCTTAGACCGCGACAGGGGAAAAATCCTTAATCAATCAAATAAAAACTTGATCTCAAACACAATTGCCGACAATCTCGCTTATATAATTTATACGTCCGGCTCAACCGGAAAACCAAAGGGCACAATGCTGCCGCATCGCGGATTATGCAATCTTTCAAAGGCACAGCAAAAGGCTTTTGATATTAAAACAAACAGCCGTATTTTACAGTTTGCGCCTTTGAGTTTCGACGCTTCCGTGTGGGAAACGGTAATGGCTTTACTGAACGGCGCAACGCTGACTTTAGCGGATCAGGAGATGTTGTCAAGCGGTCAGGGATTGATCGAAATTTTCCGAAAAAATAAAATAAACGCTGTCACGCTGCCCCCTTCGGTTTTGGCTGTTGTGCCGCAAGAGCCGCTGCCGGATTTGCGTACAATCGTTACAGCCGGTGAAAAATGCACAAGCGATTTAATATCACGCTGGGCTGATGGAAGGCAATTTGTGAACGCTTACGGTCCGACGGAGACGACTGTCTGCGCTTCCATGTTTGAAACAAATTCCAATGATATGCAGGCTCCGCCCATTGGCAAGCCGATTGATAATTTCCAGCTTTATGTTTTAGATAAAAACGGACGGGCGGTTCCGGTCGGGGTTCCCGGCGAGTTGCACATCGGCGGAGTCGGTTTAGCGCGCGGCTATTTAAACAGACCGGGCTTAACGGCTGAAAAATTTGTTCCCGATCCCTTTAGCAAAATAAGCGGCAGCAGACTGTATAGAAGCGGCGATCTGGCTCGCTTCCTGCCCGGCGGTAATATCGAATTTTTAGGACGGATCGACTACCAGGTAAAAGTGCGCGGTTTCCGAATCGAGCTTGGCGAAATTGAAGCGGCGCTCGGCGAACTCGACGCCGTTCATGATGTTGTTGTATTAGCGCGGGAAAACGTTGCCGGAGATAAACGCCTGGTTGCCTATTTAGCTTCGGATAATGGGGATAAGCTCGATACGGCGTCAATGCGCGTTCATTTAAAAGAGCGGCTGCCGGAATATATGATCCCTTCGGCGTTTGTAGTTTTAGAGGCTATGCCGCTTACGCCCAGCGGTAAAGTTGACCGCAAAGCCCTGCCCGCGCCGGAATTCTCACGAGACGATCTGGCTGTAGAATATGCCGCCCCAAGAAATGAAACAGAAGAAAAATTAGCGGCGATAACGGCGAAATTATTAAATATCGAAAAAGCGGGAATTAATGATAACTTTTTTGAATTGGGCGGGCACTCGCTTTTAGCGACACAGTTTGTTTCCCGAATACGCGAAACATTTAATGTGGAACTGCCCCTCAGTAAATTGTTCGAAAAACCTACTGTTGCAGAAATTGCCGGTCAAATCGAAACACTTGCGCAACAACCTGCCGGTGTTGAAATTGAAAAAATAGAACGCATTGACCGCGGCGAACAAAGTCTGGAAGATATTTTAGCTAATATCGATCAATTATCCGATGAAGAAGCAAAAGCATTGCTGGATAAAGAATTAAATTCAAACAAAGGTGAAAATAAATAGATGGCTGATATATCCAAATTAATAGAATCATTATCTCTGGAAAAACGCAAGCTTCTTGAATTAAAGTTGAAAAAACAGGGAAGCACGACAAATACATTTCCGGTTTCTTTCGCCCAGCAGCGTCTCTGGTTCCTGGATCAGTTGGAGCCGGAAAGTACCGCTTACAACATCCCTGTTGCCGTTCGGCTGAAAGGAAAAATTGATAATCAATCCTTAGAAAAAAGTCTGAATAAAATCATTGACCGGCACGAGGTTTTGCGCACCACCTTCACCACAGTGAGCGGCAACCCGATGCAAGTAGTGAATCCCTCCGCCAAGATCTATATTAAATACATTGATTTGACAAAAATTCCGGACGAGCAGTATGAACAAAAATTAATGAATGAAATATATAAACGTAGTCAACAACCGTTTAATCTCAGTAAAGGTAATCTTCTTAATGCGACTATGTTTAATTTGAAGACGGAAGAGCATGTACTATTGATTGTTATGCATCATATCATCTCTGACGGCTGGTCAATCGGAATATTTATCAATGAATTTACATCAATCTACAAAAACATTTCACAAAATCAGCCTGTTTCCCTACCCACCCTCAAAATTCAATATGCCGATTATGCTCAGTGGCAGCGCAAGCATCTTCAGGGTGAAACGTTGGAAAATCAATTAGATTTCTGGAAAGAACAATTAGGCAGTAATCCGCCTGTGCTCGAATTACCAACGGATTATCCTAGACCGGCAGTTAAATCCTATCGAGGTAAACGTGAGGGTTTACAGCTTTCTCCCGAGTTATCCGAAGAATTGTATCAGCTTTCCTCACAGCAAAATACTACCATATTCATGACTTTTCTTACTGTGCTCAATGTTATTTTATACCGTTATTCAAATCAAGATGACATCTGCATTGGCACGCCGATTGCTAATCGCAACCGATCCGAAACCGAAGGATTGATCGGTTTTTTTGTGAACACCCTGGTATTACGCAATGACCTTTCGGGCAATCCCACATTTAAAGAATTACTTCAACGGGTACGCAAAGTAAGCCTGGGAGCCTTTACCCAGCAGGATTTACCGTTCGAAATGTTAGTTGAGAAACTTCAACCCGACCGCAGTATGAGCCACACGCCCCTTTTTCAGGTAATGTATGTGCACCAGTCAGAAGCGGCGGGCAAACTACAGGTTCCGGGTATGACAATTGAAAATATAGAAATTGAAAATGATACATCCAAATTCGATTTAACCTTCGGCGCGGCGGAAACACCGGATGGTATGCTTATTTCTCTTGAATACGACAGCGATCTTTTTAATGAAAATACGATCCGGAGAATGCTCTATCATTATAAAATTTTACTCGAAGAGGTTACTGCAAATCCTGAGCAATCTATCGACGATCTGCATATTTTAACTGATGAAGAAAAAGATAAACTGTTAACTCAATGGGTATCAAAGGAAGTAATTTATCCTAAATCAAAATGCATTCATAATCTGTTTGAAGAGCAGGCTGAAAAAAATCCTGATTCAGTTGCTGTGGTTTATAAAGAACGGCAGATAACCTATCGGGAATTAAACGATCAAGCCAATCAACTTGCCCATTACTTAATCAAAAAAGGCGTTGAACCGGATGTTTTGATTGGCATCTATATGGAGCACACAATTGATTTACTAATCGCTCTGTTAGGCGTTCTAAAAGCGGGTGGCGCTTATCTGCCGATTGATCCGGTTTATCCAAAAGAACGCATTACTTTCATGTTAGAAGACGCCGAAGCGCCGTTTATTTTAACCCAGCAAAGTCTGGAAAAAAATCTGCCTTTAGGCAAAGTAGAGAGTATTTGCCTTGATGGAGAAACTAAACCCTGGCAAGCAGAAAATGCCAGAAATCCTCAAATTGATGTTAAGCCGGACAATCTGATATATGTTATTTATACATCGGGATCAACCGGAAAACCCAAAGGCACATTAATCACCCATTATAATGTAGTGCGTCTTTTTGAAGCCACGGAGCACTGGTTCCATTTTGATGAAGATGATATCTGGACACTCTTCCATTCATTTGCTTTCGATTTTTCCGTATGGGAAATCTGGGGCGCCTTGATTTACGGCGGTAAGTTAGTGATTGTACCCTATTTCGTTTCAAGGTCACCGGAATCTTTCTACCGGTTTCTTGTTAATGAAAAAGTTACTGTTCTTAATCAAACGCCATCTGCTTTCCGACAGTTGATCCACGCCGAAGAAACAACCAAAGAGAACAATTACAATCTGTCTTTGCGTTACATAATATTTGGCGGCGAAGCGCTGGAACTCAACAGCCTTACACCATGGTTCAAACGGCACAGCGAGCAAAAACCACAGTTAATCAACATGTACGGTATCACCGAAACAACAGTCCATGTTACCTACAGCCCGATTACAATTAAGGATGTTGAAATGGGCAAGACAAGTGTGATCGGCTGTTCAATTCCAGATTTACAGGTTTATATATTAGACAATAATTTAAAGCCCACGCCCATTGGCGTTCCCGGCGAAATTCATGTCGGAGGCGCCGGTTTGGCGAGAGGATATCTCAAACGACCTGAACTCTCATCAACTAAATTTGTACCAAATCCTTTCAGCGATAATCCTGATGCGCGGCTTTATTGTTCCGGCGATTCCGGACGTTTTCTGGCAAACGGCGATATTGAATATATATGCAGAATTGATACTCAGGTTAAAGTACGCGGCTTTCGCATTGAATTGGCTGAGATCGAAAGAGCCATTGAAGGCCACAATGCCGTCAAAGAAGCAGTAGTTTTAGTAAAAGAAGACAGCCCCACGGATAAACGTCTGGTTGCCTTCATAACTCCAGCAGACGGCACAGCGCCGGGAACTGTCGAATTGCGTGATTTTATTAAAACACATTTACCCGATTATATGATTCCTTCTCTATTCGTTGCTCTGGAAGCGATGCCCCTCACGCCAAACGGTAAAGTGGACCGCAAAGCGCTGCTTGTACCGGAGTATCTGGATAAAGAATTGGAAAAAGAATTTACCGCACCACGGACCCCGACTGAAGAGATTGTCGCCGCTATTTTTACAGAAGTGCTTAATATAAAACGAGCCGGTTCTACTGATAATTTTTTTGAGCTTGGCGGACATTCATTATTAGCCACACAGGTTCTCTCCCGCGTGCGCGATCATTTAAAAGTAGATTTGCCCTTACGTGACCTGTTCCAATCACCTACAATAGAGCGTTTAGCTCAAATTATTGACAAGGCATTTTTAACTAAAGAAGGCATCGAAGAACCGCCCATTGTACCGGTAAGCCGCAAACAGGAATTGCCTTTATCATTTGCTCAACAGCGCTTATGGTTCCTCGATCAATTGGAACCGGGCAGTCCGTTTTATAATATTCCCAGCGCCTACCGCATACACGGCGAACTGAATGTTGATGCTCTTCAGAAAAGCCTGAACGTTATGGTTCAGCGCCATGAATCTCTACGTACCTCAATCCAGACTGTCGGGGGGAAAGCCGGTCAAAAAATACAACCTAAGGTAGAAGTCACAATACCGATTACAAACCTAAGCTCTCTGGCAGAAAAAGAACGCGAAGAAGATGTTCAGCGGCGAATTGTGGAAGAAGCGCGCAAACCCTTTAATTTGCAAGCGGCTCCTCTATTCAGGACGCATTTATTGCGGCTCACTAATGAAGAGCATGTATTGTTATTAACCATGCATCATATCATATCCGATGCCTGGTCGATGCGGGTCTTTATCCGTGAAATTGCATTCCTATATTCCGG
>JAUXGF010000247.1 GCA_030622395.1 Calditrichaceae bacterium | reverse complement strand
CATACCGCCCGGGCGCAGCCTCCCTGTGGGAATGGGGCTTCCCATTTGGAAGGGATATTTTTTCCTACAAACATTTCGTCCCGCCGGGACTAAAGAATTATCCAGCTTAACGTTTGTGAACCATAGTTTCTCCCTCCTATCAGAGACCGCTACGCTTAATTCTGATACAAGAAAACTCATAAGCGCCTACTTCCTACTTAAAATATCAACAATCCCGATTTATTTATCGGGATCGATATCGCTCCCCTAAGCTCCTAAGTACTTCGGTCTTATCTTGTATTTTATTGGATCTTTTAGACCAATTTTTTGAAATCCCCGCAAACGCAATGCGCAGCTATCACAAACCCCGCAGGCGGCGTCTTCATTTTGATAGCAAGACCAGGTTTTATCCAAAGGCGCATTAAGCTCAATACCCTTTTTTACAATCTCCCATTTTTTCATTGAAATAACCGGAGTTACGATCTCAATATGTGTCTCTGGTTTTGTACCCAAGTCAACGGCGCGGTTAAAGGCTTTAAAAAAATTTTCCCGGCAATCAGGATAACCGGATGAATCCTCTTCCACAGCGCCGATAAATATTTTTGAAGCGTGGATTACCTCCGCCCAGCTCACAGCAATCGACAATATATTTGCGTTACGAAACGGAACATAACTATCGGGAATTTTTTTTGAATCCGGATCAGCGAGGCTTACTTCAATGCTTTCATCGGTCAAACTTGAACCACCAATTTGTTTAAAATAGGAGACGTCGACAACCAATCGTTCTTTTACTTTATAGTGACCGGCAATGTCGTAAAATGCTTTTAATTCCCGTGTTTCAGTGCGTTGACCGTAATTCAAATGTAATAACGCTAAATCAAAATCTTCATTAGCGACAGCCGCTGTTACGCAGCTATCCAATCCTCCTGAAACTAATATAACAGCCTTTTCTTTGCTCATTTAAACCCGCCCCGTTTTTGAGGATCGTGCATCGCTGTAACAGTAGAATTAATACCGCCGCGGGTTGTAAATTCACCCCTAACTTCCATGTAGCGCGGCTGGCAGGCTTTAACCAAATCATCTAAAATTTGATTGATTACCGCTTCATAAAATATGCCCTTGTTGCGAAAATCTAAAAAGTAATACTTCAAAGCTTTTAGTTCCAAACATAATTTATCCGGTATATAATTAATTGTTATTTTTGCGAAATCCGGTAAACCTGTTTTAGGACAAAGCGATGTAAATTCTTCATTAACATGCTGGATATAATAATCTCTATCCGGATATTGATTTTCAAAAACTTCTAATTCTGCCATATAAATTTCCCACCTTCTTATTTTTTGTAATCGTTTAGCTGAAGAATTGGAATAATGGAATATTGGAATGATGGATTAATGCTTAAATGGCTGAATGGTTAAATGGTTATATTCCTATCACTATCGCAGACATTCCAATAATCCATTCTTCTTCTATAAAACATCACTCCAATACTCCAGTACTCCATTAATACAATTCTTTAACATTCCATCAATTCAATAATTCATTAATTCATTAATTCATTTCTTCATTACTCCCTTCTTCATTCAGTACCTTTTTCTACACTCCCCGTTTATCCGCCCGCCAAATGAATTTTTGAATCTGCGGCTGGAAGCGCACATTTAATTGATCTGCCAAAATCCATTCAGCTAAATCGGATAACTTTATCCTATCAAAAACCGGCGACATTAAAACCGTACACCTGCCGCTTAGATTATATTTGTTTAAAACTTCCTTTGCCCACTGATAATCATCGCGGCTGCCGATAACAAACTTTACCTCATCCTTATCCTTCAACTCAGTAATATTTTCCCAGCGATTTTTCTCAGATACTCCGCTGGATGGACATTTGATATCCATTATGCGTACCACACGAGGATCAATTTTGCCGATATCAATATGCCCCGCCGTTTCAATCAAAACTTGACAACGCTGATCACAAAGCAGCTTCATAAATGGAATTACATTATCCTGGATAAGCGGTTCGCCACCGGTGATCTCAACCAAATTGCAGTTATAGCTTTTTACTTTTTTTACAATTTCCTGAAAACTCATATCCTGCCCTTCAAAGAAGGCATATTCCGTATCGCAATAATTACAGTATAAATCACAATAAGTTAAACGGACAAAAACACAGGGCAGCCCGGCGTAACTGGATTCACCCTGAATACTGTAAAAAATCTCATTAATTTTTAATGTTAAATTATTATCCGCAGCAGTCATATTATTCACTATATTCAACCAGATAATTTTTCGTTTCCCATAGACTAATTTTCGACATATTTATATTTTCCGGCAATAGTTTTGCTATTTCCCTGTAAAAATACCGGGCAAGATTTTCAGCCGTGGGATTTATTTTATCAAAAGGCGCAATTTCATTAAAATATTGATGATCAAATTTACCGATCACCTTATTGGAAATATCCTCTAAATCTTTAAAGTCGATTGTCATGCCAGCTTCATTTAATTTATCAGCGCTCACTTCAACCTTTATTTTCCAATTGTGTCCGTGCAAACGTGAGCAGGCGCCTTCATAATTTCGCAGTAAATGCGCGGCGGACAGCATGGTTTCTATTGATAAGTTATACATTGTTTTTCCAGCTTTCCTTTTTTTTTAAAATGACTAATTAGTGACTGAACGAAAACTAACCAAAACTGTCATTTCGCCGCCCGCCACTGGCGGGGGCAGGAAGCGGAGCGTCCCGAGAATCGGGATTTATCGTTATAAATATTGAAGTTAAAGATTTCTCACCCCTGCCCGCCGGCAGGCGCGGCGATAAATCAGGATTCGAAATGACAAAAAAGCGCTTTATCATTCAGACACAAATTAGTTTCTTAGGTTATGTATGAAATATTACTACAGACTTTAACCCACCCCTAGCCCCTCCCAAGAGGGGAATAAGCAATGCCCCTCTTGGGAGGGGTTACCCCGAAGTATCGCGATGCAAGCAGGGGTGGGTTTGCGCTATTCCAAATATAACCAAAAATATTTTACATCAAAATCCGAGCTTTTCCTATATAAAGCTTAGATCAGAGAGTATACAATTCGTTCAACCTCCTTAAAATCAGCGGCAATATAATTGGCTTGATGCAAATCCTTTGCAGTCAGGGTTGTAGTGACGGCTATAACCGTCATACCCGCTTTAACAGCGCCTTCTATTCCCATAGGCGCATTTTCAATAACAATACAATCCTGCGCAGGGATTCCTAACATTTCAGCGCCCCTTAAAAATGGATCGGGAAACGGCTTGCCCCTTTTTACATCATCAACCGTAACCAAACAAGTAAAATCATTATTAAAATATTCCTCTATTATTTTTTGAACCCTGCTTCGTGAACCCCCGGTAACAACCCCCATAGGCAATTCTTTTTCTTTAAATGATTTTAGCATCTCATTAAAATATTCATAAAACTCGATAGTCATAAACTGATTGTAATAGTTTACTTTACGATCCATCACTTCCATGATAGCTTCTTTATCTAATCCGTGATGTTCGCCTAAAATATGGGCTACTTTTTTAATACCCTGACCTTCAAGAATAAAAAATTCATCTTTGGAAATTTCGACGCCTTTTTCGGCAAACGCTTCCTGCCACGCTTCAAAATGCTGTTCCATGCTTTTAACCGTCACACCGTCAAAATCGAACAAAATTCCTTTCTTTCTCAAAATGTCTCCTCAAAATTAAAGCTGTTAGCTTTTTAATTCTATTCTCTTGCATAGTCCCAAATTGTCGGGAATATTTTTTTACCTTTAGTCCGTCTGGATTAAATAAAGTTATAACCTTAAATTCATTTATTCAAATATCTATAAAAAATATTAAAAATTTTTAAGTATGTACAGAATGGAATATTTTTTGAAAAGACTTTTAATATAATTGCATAGAATATATGATCTTCGTAGTTTTATCAATCTCATAATTGCACGGATTTTAAATTTATTTTCTATTCCAATTGATCAATGACCGTACTTTCATACTTCTTTGAACCCAGCGATCTGGTGAGAAATCTTTTGCCTAAACACGACAAGATATATGATTGATTGGAATTTTAAAAATTGAAATTATTAATATGCATTTTAAATAAGGAGAAAGGATTGTGGAAAAAAAGTACAAAAAATATTATGAATTAACCACTAAAGTATTAAATCCTCATGGAGGCAGAACCGCTAAGTTATGTCTTTCGCCTTTTTATTACGATGATGAATTTTGGAATAAAATGGACCGCATTACAAGGGCTTATTCCAATTTATTAGAATTTGTGTTTCAAAATTTTCCGGTTAATTCTACAATACAACATGTACTGGATTACCCGGAAGATTTAGAAAAATATATCCGCTCTCTGAATATTTACCCGATTAACATGGCGGCGGCAAGGATCGATATTTTTCTTACAAATAAAGGCTGGAAAATGGTAGAATCAAATTGTGAAATCCCCGGCGGAAGCGAAGAGAGCTATTTTCTTGAATCTGAATACATAAATGTATTTCAACCTGAAAATGTTGAACAAATACCAAGGTTGGAAATCGTATACAATACATTAATGCACTATTACAAAATTCAAGCCGGGGCAAAGGGCTTTCCTGTTAAGGATAAATTAAACATTTATCTTATTCAATGGCAAAATGAAATTGACAGGATACAGGGAGAATACGCTATTTTAATTGACTTCATTAAGGCAAAAGGACACAACTGCGGGGTAATCGATCCGAATACGCTTAAAATAGAAGACAATAAAGTAAAAACACCGGATGGACAAATAATTGATTTAATTTACAGACGTTTTACCGGGGATGAACTGCCAAAATACGCTGAAAAAAGCTGGCAGATGGCGATTGATCTCGACAAAGCCGATGTGGCAATTGTCAATCCGTTTTGCACAAAGCGCGTGGATTCAAAAAACATCATGGTTTTGTTTAAGGATGAAAAATATGAAGACGTCTTCCCCGATAACTTGAAAGAAGACCTCAATATTGTACGCCAAATAATTCCCTGGACTACAAAAATTGATGAAAAAATAATTGTCCATGGGAAAGAAGTAGACGCCAAAGAATATTTAAGAAACAATAAAGAAAACCTGGTGATAAAACATGCCAACGCTTATTCCAGTGTCGCTGTTTTTATTGGCGACGATTGCAGCGAAAAAAAGTG
>JAUXGF010000344.1 GCA_030622395.1 Calditrichaceae bacterium | reverse complement strand
TTTGAAAGTGTGCCGCCGGGAGTGACTATTAACGAAATGATTGAGGTAAGTAAAATATACAGCACTGACCGAAGCAGTAGATTTATTAACGGTATATTAGACGCTGTTTTAAAAAAATTGAGCGCCGAAAATCTTATAAAAAAAACAGGGCGCGGCTTAATTTCTAAATAAAATTATGTAGATTAAATTTATGACTATTGCTGTTCTTTCGGATATTCATGCTAATCTTGAGGCGCTTCAGGTTGCGCTTGATTATATTGATAAGCATAATATAAAAAAAATATATTGTTTAGGAGATATAGTCGGCTATGGACCTGATCCGAATAAGTGTATCCAGTTAGTGCAAGAGCGATGTGATGTATCCTTGATGGGCAATCATGATTATGCCGCCATTGGTTTAGCTAATATCGAATATTTCAACGATTACGCTAAGATGTCCACATATTGGACAATTAATACTTTAACAGAGAATAGTAAAGAGTATTTAAGAGAGCTTCCTTTCTTCCATCAAACCGATAACATGATGATGGTTCATGCGTCGCCGACTAATCCTTCTTTCTGGTATTATGTGCTGTCTATTCATGATGCGCAAATTGAGATGAAATCTTTTAATGAAGCGATGTGTCTGATTGGACATTCTCATGTGCCGGTTATTTATTCTAAAAAAAATGCCTTTCGGAAAACGCCGTTTAATTTTGAACCAAATGAAAAATATATCGTTAATGCAGGAAGCGTTGGGCAGCCCCGTGATGGAAATCCAAAAACCTGTCTGGCTGTATTCGATCAGGATAAGGCTAAGGTTAAATTTGTTCGTTTAGAATATGATGTTCAAAAAACGTATAGTAAAATCATTAGGGCAGGTCTTCCGCTTTTTTTGGCAGAACGTTTATTAAAAGGATATTAAAAGGATAATGATTTCAAAAATTGCAACATCTATCTTCGGCTCGAAGCACGCCCGGGATATAAAAAAGATTAAACCTCTAATAGAACCAATAAACTCATTTTATGAGCAGTTTGATTCTTTAAGCGACGAAGAATTAAAACAAAAAACGCCTGAATTTAAGGAACGGCTTGCCAATGGCGAAACATTAGATGATCTTTTACCGGAAGCGTTTGCGGTTGTTAAACAAGCCTGTAAACGGTTAATGGGTAAAACATGGAAAGTAGTGGGCAGAGATAGCACCTGGGATATGATTCCCTATGATGTGCAGCTAATAGGCGGCGTCGTTCTTCACCAGGGGGAAATTGCAGAAATGGCTACAGGCGAAGGTAAAACGCTGGTTGCGGCATTGCCTATGTATTTGAATGCTTTGGATGGTAAAGGTGCGCACCTGGTGACTGTAAATGATTACCTCGCTCAACGCGACGCTGAATGGATGGGTGAAATCTATAAATTTTTAGGTTTGACTGTTGGCGTAATTTTAAATGATATGACTCCTGAGCAGCGGCGCCAGAGCTATAATTGCGATATTACTTACGGGACTAATAATGAATTTGGATTTGATTATTTGCGCGATAATATGGCCGGTACGGTTGAAGACATTGTACAGACCCGCGGTCATCATTATGCTATTGTGGATGAGGTAGACAGTGTTTTGGTTGATGAAGCCCGTACGCCGCTTATCATCAGCGGACCTGTCAGCGAATCTACGCATAAATATAAAGAGATGAAGCCTTTGGTGGAAAGGCTGGTAAATAATCAAACTCGATTAGTGAACCGCTTAATTAAAGAGGGTGAAGATTTAATTGCCGCTGATAAGGAAAATGAAGGCGGGATGAAACTTCTTATCGCTGAAAAAGGCGCGCCCAAAAATCGCCGGCTCGGCAAGCTGTATCAAGAACCCGGCATTAAGAAATTAGTACAGAGCGTTGAGAATGATTACTTGCGCGATAAAGGGCAGAGCAAAGCCTCGGATGAACAATATTTTGCCGACTTATTTTATATGGTCGAAGAAAAAAATCACATAATTGATTTAACTGAAAACGGCAGGGAGAGTTTAAATCCAAATGAACCGGAACTGTTTTTAATTCCGGATTTAGGCGATGAGATTGCCAAAATTGAAAGTGATGAAAACATTTCTTTTGAAGATAAGTTAATCAAAAAGGAAGAAATTCATAATATTTTTAATCAGCGCAGTGAGCAGTTACAAAATATTTCCCAGCTATTACGAGCTTATTCTTTGTATGAAAAGGATCAGGAATATGTAGTCACCGAAGGTAAAGTTTTAATTGTTGATGAATTTACAGGCAGGGTAATGCAGGGAAGGCGTTACAGCGACGGTTTGCATCAGGCTATTGAGGCAAAGGAAAATGTTAAAATTGAACGGGAAACTCAAACTTTAGCCACTGTTACTTTGCAAAATTATTTTAGAATGTACGATAAATTAGCAGGAATGACCGGTACCGCGGAGACTGAAGCGGCGGAACTTTGGGAAATCTATAAATTGGATGTTATTGTTATTCCCACAAATAAGCCTATTAACAGGATTGATAAAAATGATGTTATTTATCGTTCGAAACGTGAAAAATATAATGCGGTAATCGATGAAATTGATTTGATGAGAAAACTGGGCAAACCTGCTTTGGTAGGTACGACGACGGTCGATGTTTCCGAGACTTTAAGCCGCATGCTAAAACGCAAGGGTATTCCGCATAATGTATTGAACGCCAAACAGAATCAACGGGAGGCTGAGATTGTAGCTCATGCCGGCGAGCCGGGAGCTATTACAATTGCCACGAATATGGCCGGGCGCGGGACAGATATAAAACTTGGAGCCGGTGTGGTGGACGCCGGAGACCTGGAAAGAGGTATCCCGGGCGGGCTGCAAATTATCGGTACGGAAAGGCATGAATCGAGGCGGATCGACAGACAGTTGCGAGGAAGAAGCGGACGCCAGGGAGATCCGGGCGGGAGCTCTTTCTATCTGAGCTTGGAAGATGATTTAATGCGTTTATTCGGCAGCGAACGAATAGCCGGAGTTATGGACCGTTTGGGCGCCCAGGAGGGCGAGGTTATTACGCATGCCATGATATCCCGGTCGATTGAAAAGGCGCAGAAAAAAGTAGAGATGCAGAACTTTGCTATACGTAAAAGACTGCTGGAATATGACGATGTGATGAACCAGCAAAGGGAAATTATTTACGACCGCCGCAGGGTCGCTCTGTTAGAAGATGATATGCGCAGTGAAGTGCTTAATATTCTTGATGAATTTATTGATCACAAAATTGAGCAGTTTATTGATCCGAGAATTCCCGCTGAGGAATGGGATTTAGATGGATTAGAAAAGGAAGTCGGCGGCGTTGTAAATATTACATTTAATCCAATTCGTGATAAGCTTGACGGATATACGGTTGATGATTTGAGAGAATACATCAGCTCCGAAGCTTTAGTGATTTATGAGGCTAAAGAAAATAGGATCGGACGCGAGCGTATGACATTTCTGGAGCGCTATTTTATTTTACGGGTAATTGATGAAAAATGGAAAGACCATTTGTATGAAATGGATGTGTTAAAAGAGGGGATTCATTTACGCGCATACGGGCAGAAAAATCCTCTTATTGAATACAAACGCGAAGCTTTCGGTTTGTTTGAAATATTAATCCATGCTATTAATGAAGAGACGCTGAATTGGTTGTGGAAATTCCAATTACAGGAAGCAGAACCGGCAAATAGGGCCGAAGTCCGTCAGCGCCAGCGTATGCAGCAACTTGTACATGAGTCGGCGGATAATTTGGGATTTAGTTCATCTGCCGTTGGCGAGGAGACAGATATGCAACGCGCTTCAAAAGAGCGATCTAATAAGAAACAGCCTATACGTACAGGAAAGAAAGTCGGACCAAATGATCCCTGTCCCTGCGGCAGCGGTAAAAAATATAAGAAGTGCCACGGGGCTGTTGTTTAGAAGGGTTCTATGTCGATTTGTGTGGGTAGTTTCAGATTGTCTCAGCCTACATGTCATTTCGAATCCCGACGCTTTGGGAGGGTGAGAAATCTTACTACTCAAAATCAAAGCTTAAATCTC
>JAUXGF010000488.1 GCA_030622395.1 Calditrichaceae bacterium | reverse complement strand
GAGATACGGAAAATGCTTTTCACCTAATGGGTGAAAAATACTAAGTTCCGTTTTAGGTGCTAACGGTCAATAATATCAAGACGTTACAGCCTGTGAACCCAAAACCCTGAACCTGGAACCGCTCAATTTAGGTTATAATTAAAACGTTCAAGGAGGAGTTATGAACAAATTAACCGGAGTCATGCTTATGCTGATATTATTTTTTGCTGTAAGCAGTTTAATGGCGCAAACTAAAAAGGAACTAACGCGCGATCAAATCGCCGATAAGTACAAATGGGATTTAACGGATTTATACAAAGATAATGAAGCCTGGAACGCTAAAAAAGAAGAGGTCAAAAAATCTATAGAAAAATTTAAGGACTATAAAGGCAGCCTCGCTGAATCCGCTGACAATTTATACAATTGTCTAAATTATTATTCTAATGTACAAAAAGAATTTGACCGTCTTTCTTCGTATGCCTCAAAACTTTCCGATCTTGATACGCGTAAAGCCAAACCGTTAGCCATGCAGCAGACAATCGCTCAGATAGGCACGCAGCTTAACGCCGCCGGTTCATTCATTGAACCGGAGATACTTACTATTGATGAAAAAACAATCGCTGATTTCTTAAAAGAAAAAACAGAATTAAAAGTATACGCTCATTATATTGATAATATACAACGCCTTAAAAAGCATACTCTATCGCCGGGAGAAGAAAAAATTATTGCCTACGCCGGTATTATGAGCGGCTCACCGGATGACATCTACAGTATTTTCAGTAACGCGGATCTGCCCCGCCCGGTTATCAGTTTGAGCGACGGTCAGAAAGTCCGCCTGGACGCTTCGGGTTATTGTTTGTATAGAGCAAGTGCCAACCGCGACGATCGTAAAAATGTGTTTGAGGCTTTCTTTTCCGGCATTAAGAATTTTGAACGCACTTTCGGCGCTCAGCTTTACGCGCAGGTAAAAAAAGATATTTTTTATAAAAACGCACGCCATTATGAATCATGCTTAGAAAACACTTTGAATCAGAACAACATTCCTGTATCAGTTTATACAGAATTAATTAACAGCGCTCATAAACATTTACCAACATTATACCGTTATCTAAAATTACGCAAACGCATGTTAGGGCTTGATAAGCTTCGTTATTACGATATGTATCCTTCGTTAGTTAAAAAAGTGGATATGGATTACAGCGAAAAAGAAGCTCAAAAAGTGATTCAGGAAGCGTTGAAACCGCTTGGTAAAGAATATGTAAAAACTATTGAAACTGCTTTTGAAAACCGCTGGATTGATATGTATCCGACTACGGGCAAGCGTTCCGGCGCTTATTCATCAGGTTCCGCTTATGACGTTCATCCTTATATCTTGATGAATTACAATGGCAAATATGACGACGTAAGTACGCTGGCTCACGAACTTGGTCATACTATGCATAGTTATCTTTCTAATAAAAACCAGGATTATGTTAATTCACATTACCCGACTTTCTTGGCGGAAGTCGCCTCAATAACTAATGAAATGCTGCTTATGGATTATGAATTAAAGCGCATAAAAGATACTGACAAGCGTCTTTCGCTTTTAGGCAGCCACCTGGAGACTTTCCGCACCACTTTATTCCGCCAGACGCAGTTTGCGGAATTCGAACTCAAAATTCATGAATTAGCCGAAAACGGCGAGGCTTTGACCGGTGAGAAATTATCAAATATTTATCTCGATATTTTAAAAACCTATTATGGGCAAGATAAAGGCATTACGGAAATCGATGATTTATACAGCATTGAATGGGCTTATATACCTCATTTTTATTATAATTTTTATGTTTATACATATTCGACTTCCGTATGCGCAGCCAGCGCCGTTGCCGAAAAAATTCAAACTGAAGGCGTTAAAATGCGCGATAAGTATTTAACTGATTTTCTCAGCGCCGGCTGTTCTGAATATGCCGTCCCCATCCTGAAAAGAATTGGCGTCGATATGACAACTTCCGAGCCTTTTGAATTAGCTATAAAAAAGATGGATCATGTTATGGATGAGATCGAAAAAATTCTTGATAAAAAGAAATAAGTTTTATTTTATAACCTGGATTATCCATAAAATAGTGCCACTCCCGAAGGGATCCCTTTTCCCGCAAGGGACCCCTTTGGGGCGGGAAAAGGCGCCCCCCGATTAATACGCCAGCGGGCACATCCGCCAACCGGTGCGATCGGGATGCAAGCAAAGACACGAAGAAATAATAAGTTGGCAACTGGTCGCATTAATTTGTCTTTCCATATCTATATTCGGAATTGCTCGTTTTGGGATATTCAACTATATTTGTTTTTATTTGTTCAACAATTATTGAGTAATGTTTTGGGAAAAGAACTTGTTATTATTGCAGGACCAAATGGTTCTGGCAAAACAACATTTGCAAATAATTATCTCACTTCATATAAAGCTGAATTTTTAAACGTAGATTATATACTGGAACAGAAGTGGTTTGTAGTTTAACCACTTCGTATTGACAGTTATACCGATACTCCTATTCTCAAACCAATTGCAGAT
>JAUXGF010000325.1 GCA_030622395.1 Calditrichaceae bacterium | reverse complement strand
TTGGAATTACTTTCTTAACTAATTGTAATTTAACAAATTAAGGGTTAATATGCTACATTTATTTTCAGTTTATAGAACTGTTTTTATTTAACTTATATTACTGCGAAACTTGAGTTATTAATAAATCCGGAAGATATTGATTTTATATCTCTCACAAGATCAGACAAGGATATGGCGGGTTTCATACCGATAAAGATATGCGTATGATTTGGCATGCAGTTAATTGCCAATAATTTTTGTCCACGTTTACGGATAATTCCGGTGATATATTTATGCAATTCTTCTTTGTGTTTTTTATCAATGAGATTATAGCGTCCCTGAACAGCAAAAACGATTTGTATGTATATTTGCGTATATGTATTAGCCATATCATTCCTCTGAGATTTTAAACAGTGCGCCCCGCTGGGGCTGCTTTATGTTTGTTGGTTGCATATTTACTATAAACAGTTCGTCCCTATCGGGACTAGTAGAACGTTTCATAATTATGTTTGCAATACGCATTTGCAAAGGTATTTAGGAAACGCTATACTAGGTTTTGTAAGAACATAGTAAACAAATTGATTAAAAATAGAAACTATTGTCATTAGGTGCCAAGACATCATTAATTTCCATTACACCAATTCTTCCCCATTCTTCCACCAATTCATCAATTCATTAATTCAATAATCCGATTCTTACATTACTCCATCACTCCACCACTCCATTACTCCTTCTTCACCATTCATTACTCCATCAATCCAATTTTTCCCCATTACCTCGCCCGTTCCAAATACTTTCCGTCACGCGTGTCAATGCGAAGCGTTTCACCTTCTTCAATAAATTGAGGCACCTGAACTTTTAATCCTGTTTCCAGAGTCGCCGGTTTATAAGAAGAAGTAACTGTAGCGGTTTTTAAGTTTGGGCCTGTCTCTACAACTTTAAGTTCAACCGTTAAGGGAAGCTCAATACTGATAGGTTCATTTTCATGGAAACTCACATCAATAGATGTATTGGGAAGCAAATACAAGGCATTATCGCCTATTAAATCGACGTTTAACGGAAACTGATCAAATGTTTCTTTATCCATAAAAATATAATCGGATCCGTCTTGATATAAAAATTCCAAATTACGTGTTTGCAGATCAGCTTTCTCAACGTTCTCATCCGAGCGGAAGCGTTTTTCTGCATTTGTGCCTGTTTTTATATTTCTCATTTTTGTCTGCACGGCAGCCTGCCCTTTTCCCGGGGTAATATGCATAACATTAGTCAATACATAAAGATCATCGTTAAATGTTATAATCATACCTTTCCGTAATTGAATTGCCTTAAGCTTCATTTAGATCTCCTTTAGTTTTCTTGCCTTCTCATATTCAGCCATATTTAATGTAAATTTATATCCCTTTGCTTTTTCCTTAACTATATTCCAGTACATTTTAGAGTTGAAAAGTTTTTTCAATTCTGAATCCAACGCTACCAATTGTTTAGCCACAAACCACTTCGCCGGCTGCGCTGTTACTTCATCTTTAATTGCGCCCCATTCCATCGCCCAGGTAACGACGTCTAACGGATACTTCTTAGTGTCGCGCGCTAAAGCGTTTAATTTCGCCTGATCTTCCGGGTTGGTATAGAAAAATACTTTTGAATACATATAAGCGTTATGATAATATTCGGGTGTATTTAGTAATCCAGCCAATTTTAAACGCCATGATGCGATAATAAGCAGTTCAACAGCCTTGTTTGACATTCCCAAACCGGGAAAATCCTGTCCGGGTAATTTAGGTTTTTTAACTGTAAACTGTCCGTGAGGGTCTTGCATACATAACCATTCAATTGCCAAAGTATCAAAGCGCTTGCCATTTAATTTAGTATCAAAGGGCATATCGATAGTTACCATCTCCTTTTTCAATACTATTTCGATCAGCATTCTGTCCGGTTTTTTATATTTATCATAAAGCGCCAGGCGGTGAATATACTGATCGCTTGTATCAAGTTCATATACAATTTCATTAAATCCCTTATTGCTCAGTAATTTAATAACGCCATATTTTTCAAATACTAATTTAAGCCCTTCTTTTGAATAATATCCGAGAAAAAAGCCGCGTCCTCTTTTGTCGATATTAATATTGAATAAATCAGCTTCACTAATCAGACTGTCGTCATCACTACTTTTTTGCAGTTGAGCTGTTGATAAGCGCTTTGCTATATACCAATATTTTTTGGGAATTTTTATACTCATTGGACTTCTCTTAATATTTATTTTGTAGGCAGTATTTAATAAAATCGTAATAAACTTCCCAGCTATCCTCGCCGTATCCGCCGCCGGCAACTATAACGAGCGGTATCCTATTTTCTCTAACTTTCTTATAAACGTATAAATTTCTTTTTAACATTCCCTCTCGGCTTATTTTCATGTCAGCCAGCGTATCTTTTTCATAAGGATCCGAGCCGGCAATGTAAAATACAATATCAGGAGTAAAGCCTAAACAAGATTCGGTTAATTCCCGTTCCAATGTTTCTAAATAAATATCATCATTACATTCTTTTGGCAGCAAAATATCTTTATTATGAAGACATTTAATCTCTACCCATGTATCGGAATGCATCGAAAAAGTATAAACGTTCGGATCGTCCTTAAAATACAACAAATTACCATTGCCCTGATGATAATCTAAATCAATAATCATAAACTTGCGGACGCGGTTTAATAAACGGAATTTTTGAACAGAGATGGCTATGTCATTTATCACACAAAATCCTTCGCCCTTATCCGGATGAGCGTGATGAAATCCCCCGCCTAAATTAAATACCGGAATATTATATTTTAGAGCATAAGCGGCGGCAAGCAATGTTCCTCCTGTAACAGCGCGGAAATATTCCAAAATCGAATCATAAAGCAAATTCACTGCATCTGATTTCAGGAGTTGACTAACATAATCGGGATTTTGAAGTTTTTTTATATATTTCTCCGTATGAACCAATCTTAGGTTATCATAAGAACATAAGTAAGGACGAAGAATTTTACGCCTGTTTATTTTTTTTTCATGTACAAGTTTATCTCTTATTTTTTTATATTTCATTACATCAAAGGTTTGATGGTCGCCGGCTGAGGGTAAACCATAAATGTAATCGGAAGAAAAGGCAATTTTTGCGTATTCCTTTTTAAATATTTTCCGCATGACTAAATTTCGCCCGCCCAATTTTGATTAAATTTTTCGTAAATTTCTTCCCTGTCAGTCGTTAACTTTAAAATCTTTAATAATTTTACATAAGCAGATTCAAAGGTCATATCGCCCAATCCGACAGCGCCGGCTTTTATGGCATTGTGTCCACATTCATATAAGTTTAAATCAACTGAGCCGTGTAAAGAATGACTTCCAATAAATACAGCTTTCCCATTCTCGCTTGCCGATTTGATAAAGGGAATCCAATTAGGTAAATAATTAGGTAAATTACCTGCGCCGAATCCCAATAAAATAAAAGTTTTTAAGCTGCTTTCCAATAAAGAATAAAAATATTCAGGCGGCAATGAAGGCAGGACATTTACGATCGCAGCTTCTGGGGAGAAACCATCAAACAGATAAAATTCATCTTTTGTTTTGAATATTTTAGATCTGTTTAACACAATCTTTAAACCAATCTCGCCAAGGTAGGGATAACCCGGCGATGTAAATGCATCATAACTTGTAATGCTAATTTTTTTTGCCCGATTTCCTCTAAGGATAAGCTGCCCGAAAACAATTAATACTTCAGGGATATTCATTGCGGCTAATTCAATTGCGTCAATCAAATTAGAGCGGGCGTCGGAACGTAATTTTGACAAGGGACGCTGCGATCCTGTTAAAACAATCGGTTTTTTAAGATTAAGTAATGAGAACGAAAGCGCCGAAGCCGTATAAGCCATAGTGTCCGTACCATGAATAATCACAAAGCCGTCGTATAAATCCATTTGCTTATGGATTAGCTTTGCCAATATATCCCATTCTTTTATGCCGATATTTGAACTGTCCAGGTTAAATGGAATGGCTACTTCAATATCCGCTAAACGCACTACTTCAGGAACGGTATTTATAATTTGGTCTTGCAAATTACCCGGGGCGAGTATGCTGTCGGGCTCTACGGGCGTCATCCCAAAAGTACCGCCGGTGTGAATGATTAATATTTTTTTCATAAATTAGACTGGCTGCAATTAACAGAAACTGTTTATTTTTTTTTCTTGTTCACAATCACATATTTATAAGAATTTATAATTATTTTCTTTTAAAAAAAAGAGGAAATTTTCAGGATTCAATTTTTAAATACAAATAGCCTGAAAGTTTCCTCGACTAAATAAAAAGCCATCCCGATTCATCAGGATGGCTT